>JAQGMT010000474.1 GCA_028292185.1 Ramlibacter sp.
TTGACGCGGCCTTGCGCGATCGACTGGCGCAGGTTGAGGATGTCGGCCGACGATTGCGTGACGTTCACGTACAGCGGGTTGATCTGCTGGATGATGGCCAGCGGCGTGGCTTCGCCCTGCCCGACCAGTGCGCCTTCCGTGACCAAGGCGCGGCCGATGCGTCCGGAAATGGGGGCAACGACGGACGCGTAATTCAGGTTGATCTGCGCGGTCTGCACGGCGGCGTTGCCCGCCGCGACCTCGGCCTCTGCCGACTTCTGCCCCGCGACGGCATTGGCGTAGTCCTGCTTGCTGATCGCGTTGGCTTCCACCAAGGGCTTGTAGCGGTCGGCCAGCGCCTTGGCCTGGCCGAGGTTGGCTTGCGCGCGCGCGACGGTGGCCTGCGCGCTGGCCACCTGCGCCTGGTAGGGGGCCGGATCGATACGGAACAGCGCCTGGCCGGCGCGCACGTCGCTGCCCTCGCGGAACAGCCGCTGTTGAACGATGCCGGCGGCGCGGGCGCGAACTTGCGCCACACGCGATGCCTCCACGCGCCCCGGCAATTCGGTGACCAGGCCCACGTCGCGCGGCGTGACGGTGACCACCCCGACTTCGGGCGGCGGCGGCGCCCCACCCGCGCCACCCGCGCCCCCAGCCGGCGGGGCATTGCTTTTATCGCCCTGTCCGCAGGCTGCGAGCAGTGCCGTGAACAGCAACGCGACAGCGATGCGCGCGAAACACGGGAGTGAAGTCATGCGTGAGGCAGGGGCCATGGGGTACCTTGCGGGGAAAGCCCCAGGGCGGGTCCCGGAGCCGAAAAAGTGAAGTCCGCCAGTATACATACGCGCGTGAATGTATAGTTCCGTATGGCCCGGCGCACCAAGGAAGATGCTCTTGAAACCCGGCAGCGGCTGCTGGACGCCGCCGAGCACGTCTTTCAGAGCAAGGGCGTCTCGGCCACTTCGCTGAACGATATCGCGCTGGCCGCCGGCACCAGCCGGGGCGCCATCTACTGGCACTTCAAGGACAAGGCCGCTTTATACAACGCCATGATCGAGCGCGTCAGCCTGCCCCTGGAGCACGCCATCTCCAGCGCGCCCAGCCGCGTCGAACCGCTGGCCTCGCTGCGGCAGGCGATTGCCGCCGCGCTCGACAAGACCGCCAACGATCCGCAGACCCGGCGCGTGTTCGAAGTGGCGACGCACAAGGTCGAGTACGTGGAAAGCCTGGGCGCCGTGCGCCAGCGCCATATCGACGTCCGCACCGAGTGCGTGGCCGGCATGAAGCAGGTGCTGCAGCGCGCGGCCCGCGAACGCGGCGTTTCGCTGCCCATCACCGCCGAGGCCGCGGCGCGCGGACTGCATGCGCTGATGGACGGCCTCATCCAGAACTGGTTGCTCGATCCATCCGCCTTCAACCTGCCGCGCATCGGCCGGCAAGTGCTGGACAACTACCTCGCGGGGCTGGGCTTGGCGGCGCGTTGAGCGCTTGCCCGCGCGTTGACCTTTACTGCAGCTTGATCTCGCCCTCGAACTGCACCCGCAGTTTGAGGCCGGGGATTTCCAGCGTGACGTGGGCGGGGAAACTCTCGGTGCCCGCAATGCCCCGGTCGGCAAGCGCCTTGGCGACGGCCTGCTCGATCTCGCGCTGCGAACTCACCCCCACCATCTTCAAGAACTTGCGAATGCTGATGTTGAAAACGTCTTCGTCCATGGCATCTCTCCAGTGCTGGCAAAACGATAGTGGTCAGCCGGCGACGGCATCACCCCACGGGGACATGATTTCGGTGCAGCCCATGTTGCGCGCACCCTCGCGCAACACGCCGGCCGGGCAGGCAAACGAATAGGGGAACACGTTGCGCCGCACGGTGGAAGTCGGCATCTCCGCCGCGAGGGCCGCGCGGACTTCGGCGCTGAGCGATTCGTCGGCAGTGACCTCGCCCCCGCCGCTGACGTCGATGCGCGGCTGGTGGAAGGCGTCTTCCAGGCTCATGCGGTGGTCCATCAGGAAGGAGCTGAGTTGCAGCACCGCGCCCAGGATCTTGCGGCCGCCCGACGCGCCCAGCGCGAAGCTGCGCCCGTCTTGCGCCACTCCCACCACCGGGCAATAGTTGGCGAGCACGCGCTTGCCCGGCGCGAGCGAATTCGCATTGCCCGGTTCCGGATCGAACCACATGATGCCGTTGTTCAGCAGCACGCCGGTGGATGGCGAGACCACGCGCGAGCCGAAGACCGACAACAGCGTCTGCGTCACGGCACACATGTTGCCGTGCCGATCCACCACGCTGAAGTGGGTGGTGCAGCCCGGCGCTTGCGGCGCTTCGTGGTCGCCCATATTGGACAGGCGCGCGCGGAATGCGGCGTCCAGCGCTCGTGCCGTCGCGCGATACGCGTTGGCATCGGGGCCGCCGCCCGTGGGCTTGAATTCCTGCTCGAGTGATCGAAGCGCTTGCGCCAGCGTGGGGCCGCCGGTGAGGCCGGGCGCGGCGTAGACCTGCCCGCCGCGATACGCAATGGCCAGCGGGTCGACCCAGGCTGCCTGGTACGCGGCGAGGTCGGCCTCGCCAAGGCACCCGCCTTTGGCACGCACGTCGCGCACCAGCGCTCGCGCCACCTCGCCTTCGTACAAACCGCGCGGGCCTTCGTCGGCGATCGATTGCAAGGTGGCGGCGAGCGCGCGCTGGTCGAGGCGCCGCTGCGTCATCGAGGCCCACTGGCCGATGATGGGAAAGCAGCCTTCGTCGAGGAACATCGCGGCGGCATCGGGGTCCAGCGACAGGGGTTTGGCCGCCGACGCCGTGATCAGGCCGGAGTACCAATCGACCAGCAAGCCCTCCTGCGCCAGCTGCACTGCGGGGCTGACCAGCTCACGCCAGCTTTTGCGGCCGTAGCGCTCGTGCGCCAGTCCCATGCCGGAGACCACGCCCGGCACCGCGACCGCGGTGGCGCCTTGCACATTGCGGTCGCCGACCACGGCAGCCCAGGGAAACAGGTCGCTGTTGCGCGGGCCGCCCGACAGCGGGTAGTCGGCCGGATCGAGCTCGCGCGGCGAACGCATGCCGTAATCGACGACATGGGCGCGGCGCTCGTCGGCGCGCCACAGCACCATGCAGCCGCCCGCGGCGACGCCACTCATCCAGGGTTCGAGCACGCCCAGCGCAAACGAAGTCGCAACGGCCGCGTCCACCGCGTCACCGCCCGCCGCCAGCACCGATGCACCGACCTCGGCCGCGCGCCTGTGCTGCGACGCCACGACGCCGGCCTCGGTGGCGATCACGGTCTTGCGCACCACCTGCGAGTTGGAAAAATTGTCCATCGTTCTCGGATGCCTTATGCGTTGGCGTTCGGAGTCAGGCGTTGGCCTTGGCGTGCCGGACCACGTCGGCATGCGTGGCGAACCAGACCGGGCCCAGGCTCTTGGCGTGGCGGATCAGCTCTTCGAGGATCCACACGCGCGAGCGATAGCCGCTGATGTGCGGATGCATGGTCAGCTGGAAGATGCCGCCTTCCTGGAACGCCGCCTCGAGTTCGCGCCGGAAGATGTCGAACACGTCGGCCGGCGGCGTGTAGGGGCGCAGCCCGGCGAAGCGATTCATGTTGAAGTACACGGCGTCGTCCCGGATCCATTCCACCGGCAGCTCCACCACCCCGCTGCTCTCGCCGTCGAGCAGCAGCTCGTAGCAATCGACGTCCGCCATCAGCGACGAGTCGTAGATGAGGCCCATGTCGCGTGTGATCGCGAGCGTCGCCGGGCTGAAATCCCAGGAGGGCGTGCGAATGCCGACCGGGCGCATGCCCGAGATCTTTTCCAGCGTGTCGAAACTGCGCCGCATCAGGTCGCGCTCGGCCGGCTCCGGCAAGACCGAGTTGCGTTCGTGAATCCAGCCGTGCAGCGCCACCTCATGCCCTTCGGCGACGATGCGGCGTTGCTCTTCGGGATACAGCAGCGCGGTGACCGCCGGTACATAGAAGCTGGCCTTGACGTCATGCCGTGCCAGGATCTCGAGGATGCGCGGCACGCCTTGGCGATTGCCGTACTGGCCTTGCGAGAGCTTGCCGACCGACTCGCCGCCCTCGCGCAGTTCATTGGTCTCGTGGTCGGAATCGAAAGACAGCGCCACCGCGCAGCGCGCGCCGCCCGGCCAACTGCGCGGTCGCAAGCTGCGGCCCGCGCGCACGCGGTTGACGATGCCGCGCCAGTGCGCCTCGGGCCACTGCCAGGGCTGCAGGTCTTCGCTCATTTCTTCGGACCGGCATTGACGCGATGCGCGATCTCTTGCGTCGCCTTGGCTTCGCTGGCGACGAACAGCGCGAACTCCTCGGGCTTCATCGCCACGCCTTCCAGGCCCTGCACATCGAACTGCTGCTTCACGTCGGGATCGCTCACCGCCTTGGCCACCGCGGCGTGCAGCTTCTGCACGATCTCCGGTGGCGCGCCCGCGGGCAGCCACAGGCCGAACCAGTTGACGACGTTGAAACCTTTCAGCCCCGCCTCGTCCATGGTGGGCACCTCGGGCATGCCTTTCCAGCGCTTCTTGCCGGTGAGCGCGATCGCGCGCAGCCGGCCCGACTTGACGTGCTCCACGGCGATCTGGGTGCCGACGAAGAACATGTCGATGCGGCCGGCCAGCAAGTCGGTGGTGGCTTCGGCCACGCCGCGATAGGGAACCGACAGGATGTCGGTGCCGGTCATCGTCTTCATCACCTCGGCCGGTATGTGGCTGGCGGTGCCATTGCCCGCGTTGCCGTAAGTGAGCTTGCCGGGATTCTTCCTGGCCAGCGCGATCAGTTCGGTGAGGTTCCTGGCCTGGACATCCGGATGCACCACCAGCACCTGGCCGAAATTCTGCACCGCCAGCGTCACGTGCGTGAAGTCGCGCACCGGGTCGTAAGTGACGTTCTCGTTGAACGGCGGAATATTGGTGTGCGAGGCCGTGGTGAACAGCGCGTTGTAGCCATCGGCGGGCAGCCGCGCCACATACGCGGTGCCGACCAGCCCACCGGCGCCGGGCCGGTTGTCGATGACCACCGGCTGGCCCAGCGCCGCGTTGAGCCTGGGCACCAGGATGCGCAGGATCAGATCCGGCGGCCCGCCGGGCGGCGAAGGCACCACCACCTTGATCGGCTTGTTGGGATAGTCCTTGGTGGAGAAGGCGTTCTGGGCGTGGGCGGCCTGCCAGGCCATGCCGCACATCCCGATCGTCCACAGCCGCCGGTTCAGGTATTGCATCAGGGGGTCTCCGTCGAATTGAAAATCAAGCCAGCCGCACCGGCAGTTCGGTCTGGGTGGAAGTCACGATGGCGTCCAGCAGCGCCACGTTGTGCACGGCGTCGCCGCCGGGCTGCACCAGCGGCTGCCGCGCCGCCGCGCACTGCGCGAAATGCTCCAGCTCGGCGCGCTCGGTGCTGGTCTTCTCGAAAGTATGGATCACCGGCCGCTGCTTGACCGTGATGTTCTCGGGATCGAGCGTGCAGACCTTGAGGTCCCAGGTGGTGAGATGCTCGACGTCGCCCACTTCGGCCCAGGCCTTGCTGCCGAACACCTGCAGCCGCCAGGTTTCCGGCGTGGCGATCACGGTGCCGAGGTAGCCGGTCGCGCCATTGGCAAACCGCAGCAGCATGGACGTGGTGTCGTCGGCGCCGAAGTCCTGCGCCAGGCGATAGCTCTGCGCCGTCACGCGATCGACATGGCCCGTCAGGAACAGCATCGCATCGATCACGTGCACGCCGCGCCCGGTCATGCCGCCCGCCGGCGCTTCATCGCGGTCGTGGCGCCAGTGGCCCTTGGGGAAACGATAGGCGCTGGGGCCGCAGAAGTTGCCTTCCAGGTGCAGCACCCGCCCGAGCGTGCCATCGTCGATCATCCGGCGGATCGCCTGCAGCGCCGGTTGGTAGCGCCAGTTGTAGCCGACGCCCAACGTCACGCCGTGGTCGGCGCAAGCCTGCGCCGCGCGCTGCGCGCTGGCGGCGTCGAGGCCCAGCGGCTTCTCGCTGAACACGTGTTTGCCGGCGCGCGCGGCCGCCACGATCTGCTCGGTGTGCAGCGAATGCGGCGTGGCCAGCACGACGGCATCGATCTCGGGGTCGGCCAGCACGTCCTCGTAGCGCGGCAGCATGCGCAGCCCGTGCGATTGCGCGAAGTCGCGGGATTTGTCGGGGGTGCGCGTGGCCGCAGCCACGAAACGGATGGAGGGGCTGACGGCGTGCACGCTGCGGACCAGGTTCTGGCCCCAGGTGCCCAGCCCGATGATGGCGGCGCGAATCATGTGGTGGTGGTCAATCGTAGCGGGACAAAGCAGTGTGATTGTGCGCGAAGACGGCCGGGCTCACCGCCGTGCTCGGCGGCCCACTCTCAGTGAGGTACGTCCGCGGGCGCTGTCGTGCCGCTGCCGGACCGCCGGATGAGCAGGAGCAGCGGAATCGCCAGCACGGTGATCAGCATCATGATCCAGAAGTCGTTGACATAGGCGATCAATGCCGCCTGCCTCGACACTTCCGCATTCAATAGGGCCAGCCCGGTAGCGGTGCTGGGGTCGATCAGCGCCGGCAGGTTGATGAGGCCCTGGTTTCCGGGAGCAATGGTGGCGGCAAGTTGCGCATGCGCCTGCGCCGAGCCGCGCGTCAGCAGCGCCTGCACGATCGAAATACCAACGCTGCCGCCGATATTGCGCAGCAGGCTGAAGATTGGCGTTCCCTCGTTGCGCAACCGCGGCGGCAGGGTGGCGAACGCGGCCGCGGACAAGGGCACGAAGGTGAAGCCGATCCCCAGGCCCTGGATGAAGCCGGAGACGATGATCAGGTGGCTGTCCATCTGCAGCGTGATGTGCGTCATCTGGTACAGCGCGACGGCCGTCAGGCTGAAACCCACCGCCATGATGATGCGCAGATCGACCCGGCGCACCAGCCGCCCGACGATCAGCATCGCAATCATCGTGCCTATGCCACGCGGCGCCGTCACTTCACCCGTGTACACCACGGGGTAGTCCATCAGGCTCTGCAGGAAGGTCGGCAGCAGCGCCATCGTTCCATA
>JAQGMT010000039.1 GCA_028292185.1 Ramlibacter sp.
TCGGCGTGCCGCTGCCGTTCGCGAGCCTGGTGCACGACCGCTTCCTGGCCGCGCGCGCCCGAGGCTTCGGTCCCGAGCACGACCTGGCGGCGCTGGCCCACGGCGCACGCTTCACCCAGGCTTTCGACGATGGTGGTCAGCAGGAAATTGCCGACCAGCTACACCAGGTTGGCCTGCGGCGGGTCGGCGCCGACAACACCCACCCACTGGCCAACCGATTGGAGCAGTGGGATCGCGCGCTTCAGGTGTTCGTCCGCGCCGGCGGCCAGCACGAACAGCTTGCGCTGCTGTGCGGCATCCGGCCGGCCGAACACCGGCGCCGACACGAAGCCCACACCGGCCGCGCGATGCAAGGCTTCGAATTTGCGTGCGGTGTCCACGCCGATGGTGCTCATGCAGACATGAACGGCGCCCTGCTGCATGTCGCCGAGCAGGCCCATCTTGCCCAGGGTGACGGATTCCAGCGCGGCGTCGTCCGCCACCATCGTGAAGACGGCCTCGGCGTCACGCGCGGCCTGCGCGGGGCTGGATGCGAGCACGGCGCCGGCCGCGCGCAGCGCCTGCGCGGGCTGCGGGTTGCGATTGAATACGCGCAGGTTGTGCCCCGCGTTGAGCAGGTTGTGGGCGATGGGGGTGCCCATCGCGCCCAGGCCAATGAATCCGATTTGCATGATGAGGTTTCCGCGTTGGTTGAGGAGGTCCATCAATCTCGCGGCTGCGCGTTGCGCCCGTGTTGCATCGGGCCGCCGCCGCGTCACGTCTGTCATGGCCGTCCCATGTGACGGATGAAATATCGCCGTAGCCATGGGGTAGCCGTCGCTTGCGAACCTCGCGTCTTTGAATTTCACGAGGTGTGCAATGAACATGGAAACGATCACGATCGAGGGCATCCCCACCGCGGTGTCCCGCATCGGCCTGGGTACCTGGGCCATCGGAGGCTGGATGTGGGGCGGGGCGGACGACGCGAGTTCCGTCGCCGCCATTCGCAAGGCGATCGAGCGCGGCATCAACCTGATCGACACCGCTCCGGTGTACGGCTTCGGCCACGCCGAGGAGATCGTCGGCCAGGCGCTCAAGGGCATTCGCGGGCAGGCCGTGATCGCGACCAAGGCGGCGCTGGCCTGGCCGGACGGCAAGGTGCGCCGCAATGCGACGGCAGGACGCATCCGCGCGGAAATCGAGGATTCGCTGCGCCGGCTGCGCACCGACCACATCGACCTGTACCAGGTGCACTGGCCCGACCCGCTGGTGCCGCACGAGGAGACGGCGCTGGCATTGGAGAAGCTCAAGCAGGAGGGAAAGATCCTGGCCATCGGCGTCAGCAATTATTCGTCCAGGCAAATGGAGGGCTTTCGCCGCACCGGGCACCTTGCCGCGGTGCAGTCTCCCTACAACCTGTTCGAGCGGGCCATCGAAGACGACGTGCTGCCCTACGCCGCGCGCTCGGGGCTGGTGGTGCTGGCCTATGGTGCGTTGTGCCGGGGCTTGCTGTCGGGCCGCATGGATGCGCACACCACTTTCACCGGCGACGACCTGCGCAAGGCCGACCCGAAATTCCGCGAGCCCCGCTTCCGGCAGTACCTGTCTGCCGTGCGCGCGCTGGACCGATACGCTCAGGAGCGGCACGGCCGCACGGTGCTGGCGCTGGCGGTGCGCTGGATCCTCGACCAGGGGCCGACCATCGCGTTGTGGGGCGCGCGCCGGCCCGAACACCTCGAGGACGTCGATGCGGCCCTGGGCTGGCGGCTCGATGAGCAAGACCTGCAGCGCATCGACGAATTGCTGGCCGAACACATCACCGACCCCATCGGCCCTGAATTCATGGCGCCGCCCGCACGCCAGATCGCGCAACCGGCCGCGTCCGGCGTCGAGTCTTCCAGCCGCGTCGCCTGGCCGTGAAGGGGAAGAGCATGATTTACCGACACGCCGCGCTCTTTCGCGCCGTCCTCGCCGCCGCATCGACCGGCCTGGTCCTTGCGGGCTGCGGTCCCGCCCGGCCCGCCGCAAGCACTCCAGCGCCACCCGCGCAAGTTTCGGTGGTGACCGTCCACCCGGGCAGCGTGCCCATCGCGATGGACCTGCCGGGGCGCACTTCGCCTTACCTCGTCGCGCAGGTGCGCGCCCGCGTCGACGGCATCGTGCGCCAGCGCGACTTCAAGGAAGGCGGCGACGTCAAGGCCGGCCAGCGGCTCTACCAGATCGACCCCGCGCCTTACGTGGCCGCGCTCGATAGCGCGAAGGCGGCCTTGCAGAAAGCACAGGCCAACCTGGCCTCGGCCACGGCGCTGGTGGAACGCTACAAGGTGCTGGTCGCCGCCAACGCCGTGAGCAAGCAGGACTACGACAATGCCGTCGCGGCGCAGGGGCAGGCACAAGCCGATGTCGGGACAGCCAGGGCGCTGGTCGCGACCGCGCAGATCAACCTGGACTACACCAGCGTCGCATCGCCGATCACCGGCCGCAGCGGCCCGTCGCAGGTCACGCAAGGCGCTTACGTGCAGACCAGCGCGGCCACGCTGCTGACCACCGTACAGCAGATCGACCCGATTTACGTCGACCTGACGCAGTCCAGCGTCGAGGGCCTGCAACTGCGGCGGGACATCGCCAGCGGCCAGTTGAAAGTGGCTGGACCGGACCAGGCGAAGGTGGTGCTGACGCTGGAGGACGGATCGCAGTACCCGCTGCCCGGCGCCTTGCAGTTCAGCGACATCACCGTCAACCAGGCGACCGGCTCGGTGACGCTGCGCGCCGTGTTTCCGAATCCGAAGTTCATGCTGCTGCCCGGCATGTTCGTGCGGGCGCGCATCCAGGAGGGCGTCGTCGACAACGCCACCCTGGTGCCGCAAGCGGGCGTCACCCACAACCCGCGGGGCGAGGCCACCGCGCTGGTGGTCGGCGCGGACAACAAGGTCGCCTCGCGCACGCTCAAGCTGAAAGGCACCCGCGGCGACCAGTGGATCGTCGAGGGCGGCCTTGCCGACGGCGAACGCGTCATCGTCGCCGGCTTGCAGAAGGTGCAACCCGGCGCGGTGGTGCAGGTGAGCGAGGCGCAGGCAAGCAACGCCGCGCCGGCCGTGCCCACGCGGCCGGACACCGTCGTGTCCCAGGCGAAATAGGAGGGACGCAGTCATGGCCCGTTTCTTCATTGCCCGCCCGATCTTCGCGATCGTCCTTGCCGTGCTGATCATGCTGGTCGGCGGCTTGTCCATCTTCAAGCTTCCGATCGAGCAGTTCCCGCCCGTCGCCCCGCCCTCGGTGCAGATCAGCACCACGTACCCCGGCGCCTCGGCCACCACGGTCGAAAGCACCGTGGTCCAGGTGATCGAGCAGCAGATGAACGGCATCGACCACCTGCTCTACATGTCCTCGAACAGCGACGACACCGGACAATCGACGACCTCGCTGACGTTCGCACCCGGCACCGACCCGGACATCGCCCAGGTGCAGGTGCAAAACAAGCTGCAGCTCGCTGTACCGCAGCTTCCCGCGCAGGTGCAGCAGTCGGGCATCCGCGTCACCAAGTCGACCAGCTCGTTCCTGATGGTGGTGGGCTTTTTCTCGCGCAACGGAAGCATGTCGAAGTTCGACATCGCGAACTACATCGTTTCGCACGTGCAGGACCCGATCAGCCGCATCGACGGTGTCGGCAACTTCAACGTGTTCGGCACCCAGTACGCGATGCGCATCTGGCTGGACCCCAACAAGCTGAACAGTTTCGCGCTCGCGCCGCTGGATGTCACCACCGCGCTGCAGAGCCAGAACGTGCAGATCTCGGGCGGCCAGCTCGGCGGCACCCCCGCCGTCGCCAATCAGCAGCTCACCGCGACCATCACCGAAGCCACCTTGATGCGCACGCCGGAGCAGTTCGGCGCCGTGCTGCTCAAGGCGATGCCCGACGGCTCGCAGGTGCGCCTGCGCGACGTGGCGCGCATCACGCTCGGTGCGGAAAGCTTCGCCGTCGATACGCAATACAACAGCCAGCCGGCCTCGGCCATCGGCATCCAGCTGGCGACCGGAGCCAACGCGCTGGCCACGGCCAACGCCGTGCGTGCGCGGATCGACGATTTGAAGCCTTATTTTCCGCCCGGCCTGGAGGTGGTCTATCCGAACGACACCACGCCGTTCATCAAGATCTCCATCCAGGAGGTGGTCAAGACGCTGCTGGAAGGCATCGCGCTCGTGGTGCTGGTGATGTACCTGTTCCTGCAGAACGCCCGCGCCACGCTGATTCCCGCCATCGCGGTGCCGGTGGTCCTGCTCGGCACCTTCGGCCTGATGTCCGCCGTCGGCTTCACCATCAACACGCTGTCGATGTTCGGCCTGGTGCTTGCCATCGGGCTGCTGGTGGACGACGCCATCGTCGTGGTCGAGAACGTCGAACGCGTCATGACGCACGAGGGCCTCTCGGCCAAGGAGGCGACGA
>JAQGMT010000091.1 GCA_028292185.1 Ramlibacter sp.
GGGCAGCGCCGGGGCTTCAGCCCCAAGCGTGGGAGCCACCTCCCGTGATTGAAGCCGCGCCCTCCTGGCTGACCAACGGGCTGATCTACCTCAGCGCCGCGGTCATCGCCGTGCCCCTGTCGCGCGCGCTCGGGCTCGGTTCGATCATCGGCTACCTGGCCGCGGGCATCGCCATCGGCCCCTGGGGGCTGGGGCTGGTCAGCAACGTGGAGGACATCCTGCGCTTCGCCGAATTCGGCGTGGTGTTGATGCTGTTCATGGTGGGCCTCGAACTGGAGCCGCGCCGCTTGTGGGCCTTGCGCCGGCCGATCTTCGGCTGGGGCAGCGCGCAGGTGATCGGCTGCGCCGCCCTGATCTGCGCCGCCGCCACGCTGGCGGGCTTTCCCTGGCGCATAGGCGTGGTCGCCGCACTGGGACTCGCGCTTTCATCCACGGCGATCGCACTGCAGGTGATGGGCGAGCGCAACTTGTTGCCCACCTCCAGCGGCCAGGCCGGCTTTTCGATTCTGCTGTTCCAGGACGTCGCCGCCATCCCGGTCCTGGCGCTGCTGCCCTTGCTGGGCGGCGTGGACACCAGCCAGGCTTCGGGTGACGGCCGTTGGGTGGAAGCGGCCAAGATCGTCGCCGTGGTGGCGGGGATCATCCTGGGCGGGCGCTTGCTGGTGCGCCCGCTGCTGCGCTGGATCGCCAAGAGCAAGACGCCCGAGATCTTCACCGCCGCATCCTTGCTGCTGGTCATCGCCATCGCGGCCCTGATGCGGCTGGTGGGCTTGTCGATGGCGCTGGGCGCCTTCCTGGCCGGCGTGCTGCTCGCCGAAAGCGAGTACCGGCGCGAACTGGAAACCGACATCGAGCCGTTCAAGGGACTCTTGCTCGGGCTGTTCTTCATCGCGGTGGGCATGAGCATCGACTTCGGCGTGTTGCTCGCATCACCGCTGCGCATGGCGGCGATCGTGCTGGGCTTCATGCTGCTGAAGGCGCTGCTGATTTATCCGCTGGCACGCGCGATGGGCCTGCCCCTGCAGGACCGCCCGGTCTTCACGCTGCTGCTGGCGCAAGGCGGCGAGTTTGCATTCGTGGTGTTCCAGGCGGCGGCCGGGTCGCAGGTGATGGACGCCCAAACCTCGTCGCTGCTGATCGGGGCCGTGGCCGTCTCGATGTTGCTCAGCCCCTTGCTGCTGGTGACCATCGACAAGTTCCTGCTGCCACGCTACTCCCGGCGCGACAGGCCGCGCCTGGAGGAACTCAGCGAGCCGCAAAACGCGCCGGTGATCATCGCCGGTTTCGGACGTTATGGCCAGATCGTCGGGCGCTTGCTCAACGCCCAGGGGTTCACGGCCACCGTGCTCGATCACGATGCCGACATGATCGAAGCGGCACGCTCGTTCGGCTACAAGGTGTTCTACGGTGACGCCACGCGGCTGGACATGTTGCGCACCGCCGGCGCCGCCACTGCCAAGGTGCTGGTGATCGCGGTGGACGACACCGCGCAGTCGCTGGCCATCGTCGACCTGGCGCGCGAACACTTTGCGCACCTGGAACTGGTGGCCCGCGCGCGCGACGTGACGCACTGGAACGAGCTGCGCGATCGCGGGGTGATGCGCGTCGAGCGTGAAGTGTTCGAGTCCAGCCTGCGCAGTGCGCGCACCGTGCTGGAGGTGCTGGGCTTTCCGCCGCACCAGGCCCGCGTGCAGGCCATGCGCTTCCGGCGCCACAACCTGGAACTGTTCGAGAGCATGTATCCGCACCACAAGGACCGCGCCAAGATGATCGCCGTGATCAAGCAGGGCCGCCGGCAACTGGAGGAGCAGATGGCGCAGGAGCGGGCCGAGCACGAGAAGCGCCGGCGCGAGGAGCAGGAGCGCATTCGCAGGCCGGGACCGGAACCTGGGGGTTAGCTGCGCCGCGGGCTTTCGAGCTCGCCTGAAAAATACTTAGCCTGCTTAGGGAATATGCCTAAGGTTCCACCGGTTGCGGATGGTTTCATCGGAACTTATCAGTAACCTGGAGGCGGCCATGGACCGCGCGCCCACCGAATTGTCTTGCCCGCTCGGGAATGCAGCCGCACCGCCGCTCACGCTCGATGAGGAGCTGGCCGCCGCGCGCTCCGCACTGGCGCTCGCCGAGGAGGAGCTCGATGTCCGCGCATCGCGTCTGACCGTGCGCGACGGCGAGCTGGCCCGGCTGCGCCACTCCCACGAGCTGCTGATGGCCACGCTGGACACCACCAACGACGCGGTGATCACCTTCCAGTACTCCGACGATTCCTGGTTCCTGAACATCCGCTTCGTGGAAATGTGGGGCATTCCGGAGGAATCGCTGGCCGACCTCGACATCGAGTCGCTGATCACGCTGCAGTGCAAGCTGTGCAAGGACCCTGCGGACTTCCTGGCCCGCATCGAGGCGCGCCGCCACAACCCGCATACCGAGGAACTCCACCTGTTGGAGCTGAAGGACGGGCGGGTGCTGGAACGCCACGTGGTCCCGCAGCGCTTGCGCGGCAAGTCGGTGGGCAGCGTCATCACCTTCCGCGATATCACCGAGCGGGTGCGCTACGAAGAAAAGATGATGTTCAATCATCGCGTGCTGGAGAGCGCCGGCCCGATGTTCTGGATCGACCCGCAAACCACCGAAGTGCGGTACGCCAACCCGAGAGCGTGCAAGCATCTCGGCTTGCCCATGGAAGACCTCCTCGGCCGCACCATCTCCACCTTCGACATCGACTTTCGCCCGGCGCGCATCGCCGCGCTCGACGAGACGCTGAAACGCACCAACGCACCCGTCATCTTCCAGAGCCGGCACCAGCGCAGCGACGGTGCGATCCGGAACGTGGAAATCACCGTTCACCTCACCCAGTCCGCCGAGCAATCGATGTACATCTACACGGTCAAGGACATTACCGCGGAGAAAGTCGCCGAGCACGAGCGCAGCGCCCAGGCGGCCCTGCTGAAGGCACTGATCGACTCGATACCGGACCGCATCTTCTACAAGGACCTGGAGGGCCGCTACCTCGGCTGCAATGGCGCGTTCGCCGCGTCCTTGGGCCGAACCGTCGAAAGCATCTGCGGAGGAACCGCCTACGACCTGTACGACCGCGAACTTGCGCAGGAGATCACCGACCGCCATGAGAGGGTGCTCTCCGGCACAGTGCCGGAGGAGTGCCACGAGCGTGCGATCACCTATGCGGATGGACGTCAGGTCGTGTTCGAAACGAAGGTGTCCCCGTTGTGGGGGGACGGGGCCCAGGCGCGCGGCATCCTGGGCATCAGCCGCGACATCACGGAACGCAAGAAAATCGAGCAGGAAGTGCGGCAGGCCAAGGAGACGGCGGAAGAAGCGACGCGGATGAAGTCGGACTTCCTGGCCAACATGAGCCACGAGATCAGGACGCCGATGA
>JAQGMT010000154.1 GCA_028292185.1 Ramlibacter sp.
GTGTGCAGGCGCTGGAACGCGCCGAAAAGCCGCGACGCATGCGCCATGTCGAAGCCGGCGCCGCGGTCGGCGACGAAGTAGGCGGTTTCGCCGTTGGGGCGTTTTTCCATGCCGATGCGGATCGAGACCCGTGGCTTGCGGCTGGAAAACTTCCAGGCGTTGCCGATCAGGTTGGCGACGACCTGGTTCAACAGCCGTGGATCGCCCCGTACCCAGAGGTGCTCCGGGATTTGCACTTGGAGCTCGCGGCCGGGCTCACGTTCGCGCAGTTGCGCGATCAGTTGCCGGGCCAGCGCCGCCAGGTCGACTTCTTCCTGTTCGAGCTCGACCCGCGACAGCCGCGCCAGCGACAGCATCGCTTCGGTGAGGTCGCTCATCTGGCGAACGCCGGCGCGGATACGCATCAGATAGTGCCGCGCCTGGGGGTCTTGCTGCCCGGCGCTGCACTTTTCCAGCAAATGGGTGAAGCCATCGATCGAGGTGAGGGGCGAGCGCAAGTCGTGGGCGATGGAATACGAAAAGGCTTCGAGCTCCGCGTTCGCCGCTTCCAGCTGCGCGGTGCGCTGGCGCACGCGCACTTCAAGTTCGGCGTTCAGTCCCGCGATCTCTTCCTCGTGCTGCTGGCGCTGCAGGAACTGCGCCACCTGGCTGCCCACCACGCGGAATGTTTCCAGGAGGCGCATGTCGGGCTCGCGCACTTCGCGGCTGACGAAAGACATCACGCCCATCGTGCGGCCCCGCCAGGCCACCGGAAACATGCATGCGCCGTGCAGGGTCAGGCCCACGATGCGCGAGGGGGTGATCGCCATCGGTTGCCTGGCGAGATCGCTGACCCACAGGGGCCGCCCCGACTCCCACACGCGTCCCACCAGGCCGGCGCCCGGACGAAACACCGTGTCCTCGCTCACCGTCATGTGGGAGGCGACGCTGCTGCCCTGCGGATACCAGGAGGCCGCAAAGCGCAGTACCCCGGCGGCTTCATCCACGCGCCAGTAGCGCCCGTATTCCCAAGCCTCGGCCTCGCACAGCGCCTGCAGCACCGCCTTGAGCGCCACTTCGGCGTCGTCCGCCTCGGACAGCTGCCGCGCCACGGCATGTTCGAGCCGCAGCAGGTCGTCGTCACGTTGTTCCAGGAGGGCAGACATCTCCGGCTACTCTAGCGCCAAAGCCGCTGAAAAGCCATCGGCAGCGCGCCCGGCACGATGGCGGCGGCCGTTCGCCGACACGGTTCTGCTACCCTCGAACGCATGTCTGGATCTGAGTTGCGCGGGCTCGCGCTCGCCGGGCCGACCGCCTCGGGCAAAAGCGCAGCCGCATTGGCGCTCGCGCAGGAGCACGGCGCTGAAATCATCAGCGTGGATTCGGCGCTGGTCTACCGCGGCATGGACATCGGCACAGCCAAACCCTCACTCGCGGAACGCAGCGCGCTGCCGCACCACCTGATTGACATTCGCGATCCCTTGCAGGCCTACAGCGCCGCCGAGTTTGCGGCCGACGCCCAGCGCCTGGTGCGCGAGATCAATGCGCGCGGCAAACCGGCGCTGCTGGTGGGCGGCACGATGTTGTATTTCAAGGCCCTGTTCGACGGGCTGGACGCCATGCCGACCGCAGACGCCGGGCTGCGCGAGCAGCTGGAAACACAGGCGGCGCAGCAAGGCTGGCCCGCGCTGCATGCGCAGCTCGCGCGCATCGATTCCATCACAGCTGCGCGGCTGTCGCCCAACGACGGGCAGCGCATCCAGCGTGCACTGGAGGTCTACCGGGTGTCGGGCCGGCCTTTGTCGAGCTTTCATACAGAGCGCAGGGCGAATGAATCCGAATGGGCGCGGCTGCCACTTCTCTCGCTCGAGCCGGTCGAGCGTTCCTGGCTGCACGAGCGCATCGCACAACGCTTCGACGCCATGCTCGCATCCGGCTTGCTGGACGAAGTGAGAGGCTTGCGCGCCAGGGGCGACCTGACAGCGGCGCTGCCCAGCATGCGCTGCGTCGGCTATCGCCAGGCATGGGAGATGCTGGATGCGCAGAAGGCGGGTGAACCGTTCCCGATGGGGCGGCTGCGCGATCGAGGCATCTTCGCCACGCGCCAGCTCGCCAAGCGGCAGCTGACCTGGCTGCGCAGCATGCCGCGCCGGGAGGTGATTGCCTGCGATGCACCCGACGCGCTCGGGCAGGTGCTGCAACGCGCGCGGGAGCTGCTATGAGTCTGGCCGTGCGCGACCTGGCCAAGCACTATGGCGAGGTGCCGGTGTTCAGCGGCGTATCGCTGGAGGTGGCGCCCGGCGAGTTCGTCGCGATCGTCGGCGAGTCGGGCGTCGGCAAGTCGACGCTGCTCAATTGCATGGCGGGCCTGGATACCTGGGACCAGGGTTCCATCGTGCTCGAAGGACAGGACCTTGCGCAGTTGAACGACGAGCAACGCGCGCTGCTGCGGCGGCAAAAGGTCGGATTCGTGTTCCAGGCCTTCCACGTGCTGCCGCATCTGGACGTGGCGCAGAACGTGGCGCTGCCGCTGATGCTGCTGGGCCAGCCGCATGAAGAACGCGTGGTGCAGATGCTGCAGGCGGTGGGGCTCGAAGGCCTTGGCCCGCGCTTGCCCCAGCAACTCTCGGGCGGGCAATTGCAGCGCGTGGCCATCGCCCGCGCGCTGGTGCACCGGCCCGCCCTGCTGCTGGCCGACGAGCCGACCGGCAACCTCGATCCGGGCACGGCGGCGAAAGTAATGGATGTGCTGCTGGCGCAGACGCGGGAACATGGGGCATCGCTGGTGCTCGTCACGCATTCGGAAGCAGCCGCCGCGCGGGCGGACCGCGTGTTGCTTCTCACCAGCGCCGGTGTTGCGCCGCGCGCCGCGCCCAACTAGCGCGACGGTCCGAGCGCCTTGCGGACGATCGCGAGGGCCGTGGCCAGGTCTTCGATCGGCATCTGCCCGGGCGCGGAAGCACTCTGGCCAATGGCGAAGCTCAGCGCCGAACCGAAGGCGCCGCCGCACAGGCGTGTGACCGCGCCCGCCCCCGCCATGGACATGCTCACCAGCGGGATGCGCAGCTTCTGGCTCGATTGCAAGGTCGCGGCCAGCAAGACCAGCACGTCCTGCATCTCGCCAGGCATCACAGCCACTTTGGCGACATCGGCGCCCAGCTGCTCGGCCTGCGCAAAGCGCCGGTTCAATTCCTCGATGGCCGGGGTGCGCTGAAAATCGTGAAACGACAAGATGAGTTGCGTCGCATTCGCGCGGGAGGCTTCGCGAACTTGCCGCACGTGATCCGGCTCGTTGCCCATCTCGAAGTCGATGAAGTCCACGTGGCCGCTCTCGCACACGGCGCGGTGCAGCCGCGTGACTTCAGCTTGCGACAGCGAAATCTTTTCTCCGCCCTCGCGGCTCCAGCGGCAGGTAAAAAGTATTGGCAGGCCCTGGCACACGTGCTTGATGCGGCCGGCCAACTCGGCCACTCCCTTTGCATCGCCGATGCCCTCGTAAAAATCGACGCGCCACTCGATCAGGTCTGGCTGCTTTTCGGCCACGGCGGCGGCCTCGGCCAGCAAAGCCTCGCGCGTTCGCCCCACCAAAGGCGCACAGATTGCGGGAAAGCGCGCGCCGCCCAAAGGCTTGCCGTGGTGGGTGATGGCTTTGGGCTGCATGGCTGGATTGTAGGAAGCGCTAGGGTTGCGCGCCGATCAGCTGGGCGTAGCGGGCGAGGTCCACGTTGCCGCCGCTGAGGATCACGCCCACCCGCTTGCCCTGGAGCGGCAGGCCCGCGTGGCAGGCCGCGGCGAAAGCCAGGCAGCCCGTGGGTTCCACCACCAGCTTCATTCGCTCGGCGAAAAAGCGCATCGCCTCGACCAGTTGCGCATCGCTCGCCGTCACGATGTCTTCGACGTCGCGCCGGATCACTTCGAAGGTGTAGCGGCCCAGGTGCTGTGTCTGGGCGCCATCGGCCAGGGTCTGGGGCGTGGAGATGTGCACGATCTCGCCTTTGCGCAAGGACTGCCGGCCATCGTCGCCCGCTTCCGGCTCGACGCCATACACCTTGCAGTCCGGCGCCAACGCGCGCGCGGCCAAGGCGCAACCGCTGAGCAAGCCGCCGCCGCCCAGCGGCACCAGCAACACATCCAGTCCGCCCGCTTCTTCCAGCAGCTCGCGCGCGGCGGTGCCTTGCCCCGCGATGACGTCAGGATGGTCGTACGGCGGGATCAGCGTCATCCCCCGATCTTGGGCCAGCCCAGCCGTGAGTGCTTCGCGATCCTGCGTGTAGCGGTCGTACAGGATCACTTCAGCGCCGTAGCCGCGCGTCGCCTCCACCTTCGCTTGGGGCGCATCCAGCGGCATGACGATCACTGCCGGTATGCCGAGCAGCCGCGCCGACAGCGCGATCGCCTGCGCGTGATTGCCCGATGAAAACGTGATCACGCCGCCGCGCCGCTGCGCGGCATCGAATTTCGACAGCGCATTGAACGCACCGCGAAACTTGAATGCGCCCATCCGCTGCAGGTTTTCGCACTTGAAGAACAGCTCGGCTTTGAGCCGAGCGTCGGCGGTGGAGGAGCGCAACACGGGCGTGCGATGCGCGTGGCCTTGCAGGCGCCGCGCGGCGGCAGCGACGTCTTCGTAGGTGGGCAGCTGGAGCATGGCGCAAGCTTAGCGCAATGCCCCGGCGTTCGTCGGCGCGCTTCGGTCGGGGCCTGCCGACCTTCTCCTACATCGCGCGCCATGCCCGCACTCCAAGATGGGCGGACCCCAACCAAGGAGAAACTAAAATGGCAACCCGTGCTGAAAAAGACGCTTGCGACCTGCTGGATGCAGACCACAGGGCCGTCAAGAAGATGTTCAAGGAATACGAGGAGCTGTCCGGCTCGCGCGCCCGCAACGCGGCGCAGATGAAGAAGGAACTGGCAATGCAGATCTGCCAGGAGCTGACCGTCCATACGCAGATCGAAGAGGAAATCTTCTACCCGGCGCTGCGCCTGGCCTTCAAGGACACCGACCTGCTGGACGAAGCGGCCGTCGAACACCAGAGCGCGAAGGACCTGATCGCGCAGATCCAGGGTGCGGGGGACGCGGACGAAATGTTCGACGCCAAGGTGAAGGTGCTTGGCGAGTACATCGACCATCACGTGAAGGAAGAAAGAACCGAAATGTTCCCGAAGGCCCGCTCGAATCGCAAGCTCGATTTGATGGGCTTGCGCGAACAGCTCGAAACGCGCAAGGAAGAACTGATGTCCGAGATGGGCGCCACGGCCTAACCTGGACTTTCAACACGTCCGGGTAACGAGGTGAGAACAAGCCCGCCAGGGCGGGCTTGTTCTTCGGTGCCTGCGGCGCGGGGTGGGCGATGGCCTTCGCGGCACAATCGTGCATGCTCGCCCTGCTCCGCACCTTCTCCTGGCAGGAGTTGCGCCATCACCCGTGGCGCAACGCCGCCGCCGTGATGGCGGTGATGCTGGGTGTGGCGCTGGCGTTTTCGGTTCACCTGATCAACGCCTCGGCGCTGGATGAATTCTCCAGCGCGGTGCGCAGCGCGGGCGGCCAGCCCGATCTCGAACTGCGTGCCGCTCAAGGCAGCCTCGACGAAGACCTGTACCCGCGGGTCGCTGCGCACGAGCAAGTGCAGGCGGCCAGCCCGGTGCTGGAAATCGCGACGCTGGCCCTGACACCGGGCGGCGAGCGCAAGGCCTTGCGCGTCATCGGCGTCGACGCCCTCGTGGTCGCCTCGCTGGCGCCGGCCTTGATCCCCGTTCCCGCGCAGGCCTCGGATCGCCTGGCCATCTTCGCTCCCGCAACGGTCTTCCTGAATCCGGCCGCCCGGCAAATGCTCGAGGCCGGCAGCGCGCCGGCCCTCGTCCGCTTGCAAAGCGGCTTGCAATTGCGCGACGTGCGCATCGCGGGCACGGTGACTGCGGGCGGGGCTCCGCTGGCCGCGATGGACATCGGCGCGGCGCAAGACTTCTTCGGCCGCCAAGGGCAGCTTTCCCGGATAGACGTGCGACTTCGCCCGGGCGTCAATCAACAAGCCTTCATTGAATCGCTCAAGCTGCCGCCCGGTGTGCTCGCGACGCAGCCCGGCGACGCGGCGCAGCGCGTGAGCAGCCTGTCGCGCGCGTATCGCGTGAACCTCACGGTGCTGGCGCTGGTGGCCCTCTTCACCGGCGCCTTTCTCGTTTACTCCGTGCTTGCGCTGAGCGTGGCGCGACGCGCGCAGCAGTTCGCGCTGCTCGGTGTGCTGGGCCTGACGGCGCGCCAGCGCGGCACCCTCGTCCTGGCGGAGTCGCTGCTGCTCGGAGTGGTGGGCAGTGTCGTGGGCATTGCACTGGGCGCCGCGTTGGCCGGCCTGGGTTTGCGGATGTTGGGCGGCGACCTGGGGGGCGGCTACTTTTCGGGCGTGGCGCCGCAACTGCAATGGAACGGCGCCGCGGCCCTGGTGTATGGCTTGCTCGGCACCGCGGCCGCCGGCGCCGGTGGCTGGCTGCCCGCGCGCGCCGCACAGCAGCTGCCGTTGGCCCAGACGCTCAAGGGCCTCGGCGCTGCCAGCGTGCGGCGGCGGCGGCGCGCGATTGCCCTGGTGCTGATCGCCGCGGGTGCGCTGCTGGCGCTGCTCCCGCCGGTGCGAGGCATCCCGCTGGGCGCTTATCTTTCGGTGGGCCTGTTGCTGGTGGGCGGTATCTCCGCATTGCCTTGGGCGGTGACGCTGCTGTATGACCGGCTGGCGCCGGCAGTGGCCAATCGCCTGTTGCCCCTGCTCGCGATCGAGCGGGCGCGCCGTGTGCGCGAGAGTGCGGCGGTGGCCGTGAGCGGCGTCGTCGCATCGCTCAGCCTCGCCGTCGCGCTCACGGTGATGGTGGCCAGCTTTCGCGATTCGGTCTCGCATTGGCTCGATGTGGTGCTGCCGGCCGACCTTTACGTCCGCACCGCCTCGTCCACCGCCGCATCCGACACGGCCTGGTTCTCCGCGGAGTTCGTGCAAGCGGTGTCGCAGTTGCGAGGGGTGCGCCGGGTAGCGGGGCAACGCGTTCGCTCGCTGCTGCTGGATCCGGCGTTGCCGCCGCTGGCCTTGCTGGCTCGGCCGGTGGACGACCCCGCGGTCTCGCTGCCGCTGGTGGGCCCCGCCCTGCGTGCGCCGCCCGGCCAGATCCCCGTGTACGTGAGCGAAGCCGTGGTGGATCTGTACGCCGCCCGGCCCGGCACGCAGTTCGCGCGCTTGTCCTCTGCCTTCGCAAGCGACACGGCCCGCCCCATATTCTTCGTCGCGGGCGTGTGGCGCGACTACGTGCGCCAAAGCGGCGCGGTGCTGATGGACCAGCGCGATTTCGAGCGGCTCACCGGTGACCGGCGCGCCAACGAAATGCAGCTCTGGCTGGCGCCCGGCGCCGACGCGGCACAGGTGCAGCAGGCGATGCGGGCCTTGGCGCAGCGCGAGTCGGGCAGCGCGGACGTGATGGATTTTTCTTCCGCGCAGCAGGTCCGTGCGATATCGCTGCGCATCTTTGACCGCAGCTTCGCCGTCACGTACTGGTTGCAAGCGGTGGCGATCGGCATCGGCCTGTTCGGCGTCGCTGCCAGCTTCAGCGCCCAGGTGCTGGCGCGCCGCAAGGAGTTCGGCCTGCTCGCACACCTGGGGCTCACGCGCCGGCAAATCCTTGCCGTGGTGGCCGGCGAAGGCGCGGCGTGGACGGCCATCGGATCGGTCGCAGGGCTGGGTCTGGGCCTCGCCGTCTCGGTGATCCTGGTGCACGTGGTCAATCCGCAAAGCTTCCACTGGACGATGGACCTGCTGGTGCCCTGGGCGCGGCTGCTGGTGCTTTGCCTGGCCGTCGTGGTCGCGGGCACGGTCACGGCGTGGCTGGCCGGACGCGCGGCCGCGGGACGCGATGCGGTGCTCGCGGTGAAGGAAGACTGGTGATGGACAGGCGTTCGTTGTTGCTTGCCGCACCGGCGCTGGCACTCGCGCGCCAGGCGTCGGCGCTGCCGCCCGCGAAGCTCGAGTTCCCGCGCGACCACGGGGCCCATCCGGCCTTTCGCACGGAGTGGTGGTACATCACCGGCCAGGCGCGCAGCGGCGAGCGCGAGTTCGGCTTCCAGGTGACCTTCTTTCGCTCGCGAGTGGACGGGACACAGTCGATGCGATCGCGCTTCGCCGCCAAGCAGCTGGTGTTCGCGCACGCGGCGCTGACTGACGTGAGCGGCCGCAAGCTCTGGCACGACCAGCGCATCGCCCGCGAGGGCTTTGAAGTGGCGTTGGCGGTGGAAGGCGACACGCGGGTGCGGCTGCACGACTGGTCGCTTCAGCGGCAAGCCTCCGGCACGTACGCCGCAAGCATTCCCGCGGGCGACTTCGCGCTGGAACTGCAATGCGCACCGACGCAGCCGCTGCTGCTGCAAGGCCGCGACGGCTTGTCGCGCAAAGGCCCGCTGCCGCAGGAAGCGAGCTACTACTACAGCCAGCCGCAGTTGGCGGTGAGCGGCGCGTTGACCCTGCAGCGGCAGCGCTTCGCCGTCGCGGGGAAGGCCTGGCTCGATCACGAGTGGAGCGAGGAACTGCTGGATCCTCAAGCCGTCGGCTGGGACTGGCTCGGCATGAACCTGGACGACGGCAGCGCGCTCACGGCCTTTCGCTTGCGCAAGGCAGACGGCAGCGCGCTGTGGGATGGCGGGTCCTTCCGTGCCGCGCAAGGCAGCACGTACATCTCCAGCCCGGGTGAATCGGTGTTCAGTCCGCAGCGGCGCTGGACCAGTCCGCTCTCCGGCGCGGTCTACCCCGTGGAATGGATAGTGCGCACGCCGGCGGACTTCTACACCGTCAAAGCGGTCGTCGACAACCAGGAACTGGACAGCCGCGCTTCGACCGGATCGATTTATTGGGAGGGCCTGTCCGACTTGTTCGACGGGAACGGCAAGCGCGTGGGCCGTGGCTATCTCGAGATGACCGGCTATTCCCAGCGCATGCGATTGTAGGAATCCAATGAGCTTCCCTGAATATCTGCAGATGCTCGGCGTCGACATCCCGACTCCGGCCTACCTCGCCGGCTTGCTGCTGTTCGGCGTCGTCGGGGCGGTGGCATGGCGGCACGGGCGCAAGACGAAACGGCCCGCCGCCAAGTGGCTCGGATTGGCCCTGATGCTCTACCCGTATGCCACGCCGCAAACCTGGCTGCTTTATGCGGTCGGGATCGCCCTGTGCGGCTGGCTTTACTTTGCATGGAGTTCGTCGCCCGCCGGCTGACGCCCGCCGCTGCGACTCTTTTCACGCTAAGGTCATGGATGAGTTGCTTTTGCGGCCAAGCGCTTGTCGCGCTCGTGTTCCGCTTTTCCAGCGTGTTTAGGTACCATGTGTACCTGAGCGGCGCGGCCCCTGCGCGCAATCCCATCCCGCAAAGAGGTCCCCAATGAAAGCACAGGCTCCGGCGATCACTCAAGCTGCACTGGTTGCGACGGCCGGTCGCAAGGCGGAAAAGGTGCAGCGAAAACTCCAGCAAGCGGAGTCCGAACTGCACACCGCCAACAAGATCCTGGTGAAGGCAGTCCCGACCCAGAACAGGAAAGAGATCGACACCGCGGTGGAGCAGAATGTCGCCGCCGAAGAAAAGGTCCACGATGCCGCAGAGGAACTGCAGGTGGTCAAGGAGCTGCTGGCGGACGCCGATGCCGAAGCGATCATGCTTGGAGCCGGCAACGACACCGGGTCACAGGGCCGGTCGGGCGACGGCGTCAAGAGCCTGATGTCCCACCTCGAACGCAGAAGGTCGGGCGCGGCGGGATAAGGCGCGATAAGCCTCAGTGCGCGCCGGCCGCCGCTTCCGCGCCCGCGGCGCCCCGCTGCGGATGGCTTAACCACACCAGCGGAATCAGCACCAGGAACAACGCCGCCGACACGTAGAAGATGTCGTTGGCCGCGAGCATGAACGCCTGCTGGTCCACCAGCCGATTCACTTGCGCGAGCGCTTGCTCCGGTGACATGCCGGACGCCGCCAGTCCCGACAGCACCGACTGGGTGGCGGGGCTGCCCGGGTTCACCGCCTCGGCCAGCTGCGCGTGATGCAGTGAGGCACGACTCTCCCACAGCGTGGTTGCCAGCGAAGTGCCGAAAGCGCCGGCGCTGATCCGCGCGAAAATGGTCAGGCCCGATGCCGCCGGAATCCGCTCGGGCGGCAAGCCGGAGAGAGTGATGGTCACCAGCGGGATGAAGAAGAACGCCATCGCCACGCCCTGGATGACGGTGGGGATCATGATGGTCCAGAAATCCGCCTGCGTGTTGAAACGCGAGCGCATCCAAAGCACCAGCCCGAACACGATGAAGGCGAAGGTCACGTACTTGCGCGGATCGACCTTGCCGACGGTCTTGCCCACCAAGGGCGAGAACACCATGGCCATCAGGCCCACCGGCGCCATGATCATGCCCGCGTCGGTGGCGGTGTAGCCCATGAACTGCTGCAGCCACAGCGGCAGCAGCACGACGTTGCCGAAGAACAGACCGTAGGCGATGGCGGTGGCCGCGGTGCCGGTCCAGAAGTTGCGGCGCGCGAACAGGCGCAGGTCGACCACGGGATGATCGTCGGTCAGTTCCCAGACCAGGAAAAACGCGAAGCCCACGATGGCCACCAAGCCCAGCGTCACGACAAGGCCGGAGTGGAACCAGTCGCGATCCTTGCCGATGTCCAGCATGACCTGCAAGGCGCCGATCCACACCACCATCAGCGCCAGGCCCACCGAATCGATCGGCAGCTTGCGGATCACGCTCTCACGCTTGCGGTAGATCGCCCAGGATGCGAGTGCCGAGACGATGCCCACCGGAATGTTGATATAGAAGATCCACGGCCAGTTGATGTTGTCGGTGATCCAGCCGCCCAGCAGCGGCCCCAGCACCGGCGCGATCAAGGTGGTCATCGCCCACATCGCCATGGCCAGCCCGGCCAGGGCCTTGGGGTAGCTGGACAGCAGAAGCGATTGCGACAAGGGAATCATCGGCCCGGCGACGAAGCCCTGCAGGGCGCGGAAAGCGATCAGTGTCGTCATGTTCGGCGCAAGGCCGCACAGCAGCGAGGCCACCATGAACAGCACCACGCTGGTCACGAACAGCCGCACCTGGCCGAAGCGGTCCGACAACCATCCGGTGAGCGGAACGCCGATGGCGTTGGCCACCGCGAAGCTGGTGATCACCCAGGTGCCTTGGTTGGGGCTCACGCCCAGGTCGCCGGCGATGGCGGGCAAGGACACGTTCGCGATGGACGTGTCCAGCACGTTCATGAAGGTCGCCGCGGAGAGCGCGATCGTGCCCCACAGCCGCGCCGAGCCCTCCAGCGGCTGCAGCGGCAGCGCTTGCGC
>JAQGMT010000172.1 GCA_028292185.1 Ramlibacter sp.
GGCTTGAGCTGGTATTCCTTGTACTGCTTGAGGAAGCGCACGCCGTTGGTGCCCGCGAAGCCGGCGTACACGCCGTCCACGTTCGGCTTGATCTGCGCGATGAACGTGCCGTAGTCCGCCACGTTCAGCGGCGACCACAGCCTTTGCACCACCTTGCCGCCGTTGTCCTCGAACACCTTGAAGAACCCGGCCCCGCCTTCGTGGCCATAGGCGAAGTCGTCGGCGATCATCGCCACGCGCTTCAAGCCGAGCTTCTTGGCCGCGTACTGCCCCAGCACATGGGTCGGTTGCGCGGCGGTGCCCATGGCATGGATCACGTAGTCGTTCTTCTTTTGCTGCGCCAGGTCGTTCTGCGCCGCCGAGGTGGGCGTGATCAGCGGCACCTTGGCCTGCAGGATGTAGTCGTCGATGGCGATCGCCTCGAAGGTGGCGAGCGGGCCGATGATCACCTGCACGTTGTTCTTTTCGATCAGCTCCTGCGTCTTGGTTTTCGCGCCGGCGGGATTGCCGCCGGTGTCGGCGATGATCAATTCCACCTTGCGCCCGCCCAGCATGTTGCCGCGTTCCTTCAGCAGCAGCTGGATGCCTTCTTCCATCTGCCGGCCGCCCGCGGCCAGCGGCCCCGAACGCACCGTGAGAAAGCCGACGCGCAGCGGCTCGCCCTGGGCGAACGATGCCTGCGAAATCAATGCCGCCGATGCGGCGGCGAGCACGGCGAGGGCGGTGCGAAACGAAGTGCGCAGCATGGCGACGGTCTCCTGTGAGAAAGGCTATGCAGGATAGGGGATTCCGGGCCGCGTCACCCCCGGGGTAATCACCAGTGCGCCTGGGGGCGCTAAACCAGCCCTGCCGCCTCTTTGGCGCGCATCTTCGCGCCTATGTATTCGCCATGCGTGACGTGCAGCAGCTCGGCCAGCTTGCTGATCACGTGGTTCTCGTTGGCATCGAGATGCGCATCGGCATAGGCCACCTGCCACATCGCTTCGACCAGGGCGATTTTCTGCGGCTGGCTGAAGCGCTCATTGAGCAGGCTGGTGAAGCGGTAGTAATCGTTCGCGTGCTCGGCCTCCGCTTGTGCCAGGTCCACCAGGCGCGCCACTTCGTCGTCGGCGAAGGAAAAGCGCTCCCTCAGGCCGGCGACCACGGCGGCGCGCTCGGCGGGTGTGTTCGCCGGGTCGGCGCGCATCACCTCGACCAGCAGCACAGCAGCGGCCAGGCGGACGGCCCGTTCCGCCTCCTGCGCGGACTGCGCCTCGGAAGGGCCGGTGAAGCTATCCAGAAATTCCTTGAGCGAGCTGAGCATGGTGGTTGGTCCCCGTGGATCATGGAGTGCACGCGTGCCGCCAAGGTTCCGTGCAAAATCGGGCACCCCAGAACCACCGCCCTCATGCCCGACGCCATCCTCTCCATTTCCGGCCTTTCCAAGACCTACGCCACGGGCTTTCACGCACTGCGCAACATCGACCTGCAGATCCGCCGCGGTGAAATCTTCGCGCTGCTGGGCCCCAACGGCGCCGGCAAGACCACGCTCATCAGTATCGTTTGCGGCATCGTCAGCGCGAGTGCAGGCCGGGTGGTGGTGGACGGCCACGACATCGCCGTCGACTACCGGGCGGCCCGTTCGCTGATCGGCTTGGTGCCGCAGGAACTGACCACCGAGGCCTTCGAAACCGTGTGGAACACGGTCTCGTTCAGCCGCGGCCTGTTCGGCAAGGCGCCGAATCCCGCGCACATCGAGAAGGTGCTGAAGGACTTGTCGCTCTGGGACAAGAAGGACAACACCATCCGCACCTTGTCCGGCGGAATGAAGCGGCGCCTGTTGATTGCCAAGGCGCTGTCGCATGAGCCGCAATTGCTGTTCCTCGACGAGCCCACAGCGGGCGTGGACGTGACGCTGCGCCAGGGGATGTGGCAGCTGGTGCGCTCACTGCGCGAATCGGGTGTGACGGTCATCCTCACCACCCACTACATCGACGAGGCGGAGGAGATGGCCGATCGCATCGGCGTGATCAGCAAGGGCGAGATCATCCTGGTGGAGGAAAAGACCGAGCTGATGCGCAAGCTGGGCAAGAAGCAGCTGACCTTGCAGCTCGCGCACCCGCTGGAACACATTCCGCAAGCGTTGGCTTCCTATGGTCTCGCCTTGTCTGGCGGCGGCAGCGAACTGACGTACACGTATGACGCGCGGCACGAGCACTCGGGGATCGCGGCGCTGCTGGAGAACCTGGATCGCGCCGGCGTCACATTCAAGGACCTGAAGACCAGCCAAAGCTCGTTGGAAGACATCTTCGTCAGCCTGGTGCGGGAAAAAGAACAATGATCAACATCCATGCAATCCGCGCGATCTACCGCTTCGAGATGGCGCGCACCCTGCGCACCGTCTTGCAAAGCATCGTCTCCCCGGTGGTGTCCACGTCGCTGTATTTCGTCGTGTTCGGCTCGGCCATCGGCTCGCGCATTCCGCAGGTGGGGGGCGTGAGCTACGGCGCGTTCATCGTGCCGGGGCTGGTGATGCTGTCGCTGCTCACGCAAAGCATCTCCAACGCGTCGTTCGGCATCTACTTTCCAAAGTTCACCGGCACCATCTACGAGCTGCTCTCGGCGCCGGTGTCCACGCTGGAGATCGTGATCAGCTATGTGGGTGCGGCGGCGACCAAGTCGATCGCGCTGGGGCTGATCATCCTGGCGACCGCGGCCTTGTTCGTCGACATGCGTATGTTGCACCCCGTGTGGATGCTGCTGTTCCTGGTGCTCACGGCGGTGACGTTCAGCTTGCTGGGCTTCATCATCGGCATCTGGGCCGACGGCTTCGAGAAGCTGCAGTTCATCCCCACGCTGATCATCACGCC
>JAQGMT010000187.1 GCA_028292185.1 Ramlibacter sp.
GCGGGATAAGCAGCGCGCATCTTCTCGGCCAGGATGCGCGGCAGCACGTCGGCGGTGCCGCCGGCGGGGAAAGGCACGATGAGTTTCACCGCCTTGGCGGGTTGGGCCACCGCGGCCGCGGAAATGAGGGCCGCGGTCGCGGCGGCGAACATGACGGCCAAGGGGCGGGAAAACATTGGATTCATTGCTCGACGTTGCTCAAAAAAATAGTGTCTTGCCCGAGTGTGCGCACGCAATATTTTCCACGCAATCGGGAAAGCGAGAATTCACGCACCACTCGGTTCGGTAGTCCGCCGCCTACCTGCGTTCGCATGTTCCAGCCGACAGCCGCCGAAGCGCATTCGCGAAGAATGGCCCGCTTGTGCAATAGGTCGTCGATGCTCGAAGATACGCCCGCAAGCTCGCCCGAAGGCGTCGTTCCCGTCACGCAAGAGCGGCTGGAGGTCGGCCGCCGCACGGTCGAGACGGGGGCCGTTCGCGTGCGCAAGCATGTGCACGAGGACACCGAACAGGTGAGCGAGCCTCTCATCACCGAATTCATCGAGACGCAGCGCGTGCCGGTCGGGCGCGTGCTGCAAGAGCCTGTCGGCATCCGGCAGGAAGGCAACGTCACCATCGTTCCTGTCATACAGGAGCGGCTGGTCACCCGCAAGGAGCTGGTGCTGGTGGAGGAAATCCACCTGACCCGGCGTCGCGAGGTGCACAAGGCAAACGAAGAAGTGACGCTTCGGCGCGAGAGCGTCGTCATCGAGCGCTTCGACCCAGGGACACAACAGTGGCTTTCGCAAGACGAAAGCTGATTCATTGACCCAACTGGAGAATTTCATGCAGACAGTGATTGGTGCATTCGAAGACCGCGACACGGCGCAACGCGCGGTGGAGCGGCTGGTGGACGCGGGATTCGACCGCAGCGATGTGCATGTGCAAGAGGGCGCCTCGGCGGGCTCGGCCAACGCGGCCGGCGCAAGCACGGGCAGCACCCAAGGCGAGGACGAGCACGGGATGATGGCCTCGATCAAGCACTTTTTCGGCAGCCTGTTCGGCGATGACGACGCCGCGAGTGCCCGCAGCGGCGTCTATTCCGAGGCGGTGCGCCGCGGCACCTCGGTGGTGGTGGTGGACGCGCAGGACGACAGCCGCGCCGAGAGCGCAGCCAGCCTGCTGCATGAGCTGGGCGCCATCGACGTGGACGAGCGTGCGCAGCAGTGGCGCACCGAAGGCTGGACCGGCGGCGCGGACCCCCAGCGGCAGCCGGCCAGGTCCACCAGCAATAACCTGGACGCGCAGCGGGCGCTCGACAAGGGCAAGGTACAGGCGGGTACCGAAGGCGTGATGGACGTGGTACAGGAAGAACTGCAGGTGGGCAAGCGCAGCGTCGACCGCGGCGGTGTGCGCGTGATCCAGCGCGTATCGGAAAAGCCGGTGCGCGAGCTGCTGCGCCTGCGTGAAGAGCGCGCGGTCGTGGACCGCCGCCCCGTCGACCGTGAAGCCACAGCCGAGGACCTCTCCAATTTCCGCGAGGGCACGCTCGAGGTGCGCGAGGTGGCGGAAGAGCCGGTGGTCTCCAAGCGCGCGCGTGTGGTGGAGGAGGTGCGTGTCGGCAAGGACGTGCAGGAACGCGAGCAAACCGTCGAGGACTCGGTGCGCCGCAAGGACGTGGACATCGAGCGCATCGAAGGACAGGGCCCCGGCCGGACGGAGCGCGAGCGCGCCGTTGCGTCCGACCGCAGCGCCGATATTCCTGCCAGCGACAAGCGCAAGCGCGATATCTGAACCTTCAGAAGCGGGGCCGGCTAGTGCGCGCGCCGGCCCCAGCGCATTTTCTTTTCGAGGGATATTTTCTTTTCCAGCGACTTGCGCTTGCTCGACATCACCGACCCCGCCACCGCCAGCACCGCGAGCGCCATCAAGTCGGTGACCAGCCGGCTGAGCGCGGCATTGAGGCCTGCGTCGGCGGCCCGCATCGCCGGACTGGGCCGCGCAAGCTTGGGGGGTGTGTCCGTTTGCGGCAACCGCGGCGGCTCGGTGATCGGCACTTCCGTATGCATGCCCACGGCGGCCGTTTGCGCGGTCTGCGCCATGGCCTTGGCGGCCTTCCTCGATCCATTTTCGTCGGCATGCACCTTGGTGAATTCGGCGCCCAGCAGGAAGATCTGCGCGGCGTAATACACCCACGCCAGCAGCACCACCAGTGAGCCGGCCGCGGCGAAGGACTCGGTCATGCCGCTCTTGCCGATGTACAAGCTGATCAGCATCTTGCCCACCTCGAACAGCGCGGCCGTCGTGAATGCGCCCACCCACACGTCGCGCCAGGCAATGGCGGTGGACGGCATCAGTTTGTAGATCATCGCGAACAGCACCGTGGCAATGCTCAGCGACACCACGATGTTGACCGCGTGAAGCAGGAGCTCGGAGGCGGGCAGCATCCCGCCGGCCCAGCTGCCGAATGCGGCCACGGCCGTGCTCATGGCCAGCGACACGATCAGCAGGAACACCAGGCCGAGGATCAGCCCGAGGGACAGTACCCGCGCGCGCACGAGGGCAACGATGCCCTTGGGCTTCTTGGCTTCGGGGATGTGCCAGATGCGATCCAGCGCGCTCTGCAGTTCGGCAAACACCGTGGTCGCGCCGATGATCAACACCACCAGGCTGATGACCCCGGCCACCAGCCCTTTGTCGGTATCGCTCGCACTGGCGACCACGCCCTGGACCATGGACGCGCCGTCCGTCCCGATAAGACCGGACAGCTGCGCGACCACTTGGCCTTCCACCGCCTCGCGCCCAAAAATAGCGCCCGCCATCGCGATCAGGATGATGAGCAGCGGGGCCATCGAAAACACGGTGTAGTAAGCGATGGCCGCGCCCATGCTCGGCGCGAAATCGTCCGACCAGGCCTTGCCAGCCTTGATGAACATCTGAAAGAGGCGTTTGGGGCTGATCATGCGAGCTCCGTGGGTGCGGCATCCTTTGTAGCAGGGCCCGGGTGCCCGCGGTGTCGGCCAAGTGCGGCACCGCGGGTCGGACCCGCGCGTTGACCCTCATTTGGGGCCGTGCGACAATGCCGGTGCTCCGGGGTGCATGCGAAAGCGTGCTGAGATCCAAACCCGCGAACTTGAACCGGTTCATACCGGCGGAAGGAGAGCTTAGATCCCAGCCTGGAGTCCAGGTGGCGGGGTCGCCTTCGGAGCACTCACTGCAGACGCTCGAAGGAGATTGATCAAATGACAACATCGGTGGCGCGCTTCCAGTACCCGCGCGTGCTGTCGATCGCCGGTTCCGACAGCGGCGGCGGAGCCGGCATCCAGGCCGACTTGAAGACCATTGCGGCGCTGGGCTGCTACGGCATGACCGCGATCACCGCACTCACCGCGCAGAACACGCAAGGCGTACGCGCCATCCATGCGGTGCCGCTGCAGATGCTGGCCGAGCAGATCGACGCCGTGGTCGAAGACATCGGCGTGGATGCGGTGAAGATCGGCATGCTGCATTCCGCCGACACCGTGCGCGCTGTCGCCGCCGCCGTCGAGCGGCACGCCTTGCCCAACATCGTGCTCGACCCCGTGATGATCGCCACCAGCGGCGCGGTGCTGATCGATCGCGAGGCCGTGGCGGTGCTGGTGAGCGATCTGTTTCCGAAGGCGGCCGTGGTCACGCCCAACCTGGACGAGGCGGCGCTGCTGGTCGGGCGCTCGCTCGACAGCGAGGGGGCGATGGAAGCCGCCGCGGTACAGCTGCTCGAGATGGGCGCGCGGGCGGTGCTGCTGAAAGGCGGGCATCTTGCCGGCGACACCGTGAGCGATCTCTTGCTGAGGCAGGGCGCAGCAGCGCAGTGGATGCGCGCGCCGCGTATTCCCACCCCCAACACCCACGGCACGGGCTGCACATTGTCCAGCGCGATCGCATCGCAATTGGCGCTGGGTTCGCCTCTCGACAAAGCGGTGCAACTGGCGCGCGAGTATGTACGCGGCGCCTTGCAGGCCGGCGCTGGCGTGCGCACCGGCGCCGGCAGCGGGCCGCTGGCTCACAATTACGCGCCGCTGCCCATGCGGCTGCTGCCGATGCGCTGAAGGCTCTGTATGGATGCCTCGCAATCCGCTCTGCCCACGGCCGCCCCCCCGTTGGTCGAGGCCCTGCTCGCCTTCATGGCGCAGGATGGCTGCAACGACGCGCAGTTCGACGAGCTCGCCTTGCACCTGTTCGCGCATCAATACGAA
>JAQGMT010000203.1 GCA_028292185.1 Ramlibacter sp.
CTGGTTGCTCTTGAGCAGTTCCGGCGGCTATGGCTTCCTGGCCACCGTGGAAAACATGATGTCGCGCCTGAAAGCCGGCAAGGCATTCATCAGCTGTGGCGAGGGCGAGACCGTGTGCCGGCCGTCACCCGCGAATGTGCCGCCCCAGGGGCCGGCGACCCACATCGCCTGCGCGTCCACCGGCGGACGCATCCTGACTTTCGACATAGCAGAACTCAAACCGATGACCAACGGCGGGCGCGGCCTGATGTTGATCCAGCTGGAAGCCAAGGACACCCTGGCGGGCGCCGCGGCTTACACGCGCAGCGTCCGCATCTCCGGCATCGGGCGTGGCGGCAAGGAGCGCGACGAGACGCTGGAGATCCGTTCGCTCAATAACGCGAAGGCAGGCCGTGGCCGCAAGGGAAAGGCCGCCGACCTGGGGTTCAAGCCGACGTCGATCGAGCGCGTCGAATGAAACAGCAGCTTCAAAGCGCCGCCACGGCGCCATTGCCTTTCCGCGCCATCTCGGACCTGGTGAGCGAGCATGCGGCCGCGCGGCCCCGGCAAACGGCACTGATCGAAGGCGAGCGCAGCGTGACCTGGGCGCAGGTGGATGCGATGGCCGATCGAGTGGCGGCATCGCTGCAACGCGACGGCCTGAAGCCGACCCAAAGCATTGCGATCTGCGGCGTCAATTCGCTGGAGTACGCGGCGCTCTTCCTCGGTGGGCTGCGGGCCGGCCTCGCCGTCGCGCCGCTGCCCCTGGGCTCGCAATCCGCGCAGCTCGCCGGTATGCTGGCCGACAGCGGCGCCCGGCATTTTTTCGTCGACGCGAACGCGCCTGCGTTTGCGGCAAGCGCGCAACGCATCGCGATGGATGGCAGTGCGGATCCCTCGCTGGAGCAATGGCTCGAACCCATGGGCGCGCGGCCCCGTCCGGTGAAGGCGCAGCCGCAGTGGCCCTTCAACATCATCTATTCCTCGGGCACCACGGGCACACCGAAGGGCATCGTGCAGCCGCACCAGATGCGCTGGATGCACGTGGCCCGCAGCGAGAATTACGGCTACGCGGCCGACACCGTGACGCTGATCGCCACCTCGCTGTGTTCCAACACGACGCTGGTCTGTTTTTTCCCGACGATTGCGAAAGGCGGCTGCGCAGTTTTCGTTCCGCCGAAGTTCAATGCGCAGACGTACCTCGCGCTGGCGCAAAAGCATCGTGCGACGCACACCATGCTGGTTCCGGTGCAATACCAGCGCATCATGGCGGCGCCGGACTTCGACCGCTATGACCTGTCTGCGTTCCATATGAAGTTCTGCACCAGTGCGCCATTCCACGCGGAGCTGAAGGCGGACATTCTCAAACGTTGGCCGGGCGGGCTGGTGGAGTTCTACGGCATGACCGAAGGCGGCGGCTCCTGCATTCTGGAGGCGCACAACTTCCCGGACAAACTGCACACCGTCGGCAAGCCCGCCGAGGGCCACGACATCCGCGTCATCGACGAGCAGGAACGCGAGTTGCCGGCCGGCGCGATTGGCGAGGTGGTCGGCCACTCGGGTTCGATGATGACGGCGTACCACAACCAGCCGGCCAAGACGCGCGAGGCCGAGTGGTACGACGGCCAAGGCAGGCGCTTCATCCGCACGGGGGATGTCGGCCGATTCGACGAAGACGGCTTCCTCGCGCTGATGGACCGGCGCAAGGACATGGTGATCTCCGGCGGCTTCAACATCTATCCGAGCGACCTCGAGGCGGTGCTGCGCCAGCATCCCGCGGTGGCTGATGCCGCGGTGGTCGGTGTTCCGTCGACGCAGTGGGGCGAGACGCCGGTAGCGTTTGTCGTGGTTCGCGAGAATGCGCCGCCCGAAGAAGAGTTGCGCGCGTGGGCCAATGGGCAACTCGGAAAGACGCAGCGCCTCTCGGGCATTCGCTATGTGGCTGAACTGCCCCGCAGCGACATCGGCAAGGTGCTCAAGCGCCAGCTGCGCGACGAGTATCGAGCATGAACCTGCTTTTGAATTGCCGCGCGGTGATGCTCGACCTCGATGGCACGCTGGTGGACACGCTCGGTGACTTTGTCGCGGCAATCGACCTGGTGCTGGACGAGCTCCGCTTGCCTCATATACCCGCGCCGCAGCTTGCCGGCATGATTGGCAAGGGTGGGGAATACTTGGTTCGTTCCGTGCTGGTGCAAGCGCGCGATGGCTCGGGACCTTCTGTTGATGAACTCGCTGCGGCATTGGCGCGCTTCTGGGTTCATTACGGCGCACTCAACGGCCGGTATGCGCGCGTCTATCCCGGCGTGAAGGAAGGTTTGCTGCTGTTTCAGCAGCGAGGCCTGAAGCTGGCCTGCGTGACCAACAAGCCCACCGCCGAATCGCGGGTCCTGCTCGAGGCCTGCGGCCTGGCGAGTTTCTTCCAGGAAGTCACGGGCGGCGATCGCTTCGCGCGACTCAAACCCGATCCCTTGCCGCTGCTCAGCACCTGCGCCGAGATGGGCTGCGCGCCGGCGCAAACCTTGATGATCGGCGACTCGGTGAACGACGCGCGAGCCGCGCGCGGGGCCGGCTGCCCGGTCGCCTTGGTGACCTACGGCTACAACCATGGGGAGCCGGTGAGTTCGGTGGACGCCGACGCCCATGTCGATTCCATCGCCGACCTGGCGCGTGCATAGCGGCGCTGTCGCAAGCAGGGGGGCTTGAATGCTTAGGGTGCGCCGCATCGCCCATATCCGAGCTCATTCGAGTACGTGACCCAGCCGGCCCCAGCGCACGCCGTCCGGCCCCCAGGAGAACCACACCTGGCGCGCGCGGCCGACCACTTCCTGCAGCGGCACCGTGCCGAATGCGCGCGAATCGACACTGGCCTGGCGGTTGTCTCCGAGGACGAACACCTGTCCGGGCGGCACGGTGAGGTCGATCGCCGGCGGCGGCACAGCACCCCACACCGCCTGCCAGGTCCGCCCTTCAATGCTTTCGGTCACGGACTGCGTCATGGGCGCTGCCTGCGCTGCCGGACCTGCCTGCGCTGCCGAAAGTGGCTTGCCATTCACGCGCACCTCGCGGCCGCTGATCTGAACATGGTCGCCGGGCAGGGCAATGATTCGCTTGATGTAGAGCAGGTTGCGATCGTTGGGATAGGCAAAGATCGCGATATCCCCGCGCCGCACGCTGCCGCCGCAGCCCGGGCAGTTGTAGCGCTTGTCCGCAAACAGGAAGTCGCCCTGCATCACCGCGGGAGTCATGCTGGTGGACGGTATCCGGAAGGGTTCGACCTGATGCGCGCGCACATAGCCGATCAGGAGCGGCAGTGCGACCAGGTTGCCGGCGACAAAGACCAGCGCATACATGCCGCTCGTCTGCCACGGCCGCGCAAAGGGGCCGTCGCTCCTCTCGGTGCCGCGCCATGCATCCGCGATCGCGTAGACCCAGATGCCGAGTGTCAGCAGCGTGCCCAACAGCAGGGTCGGCAGCATCAAGCCGGCTGGCACATACAGGGCCACCAGGCCGATGAGCGGAACGCTGCCCGCCGCGAAGCCCAGATAGAGCCAGATGGCCTTGTTGACTTCGGCGTTGGCCAACTGCCCCAGGCCGGGCATGACCAGTGAAAGGGCCGCAGCGAACAGCGGCCGGCTTGAATTGCGAAATTTCGACATGAGGGCACTCCTTGTTTCAAGCAGCCGTGGCGGACATCCATAAACCCAGCATGAACGTGGCGAGCTGCGCCGCACCGACCAGGAAGGTGGCGCCCAACGCCAGCCAGCGCAGCACCCGCTGCCACATCGGCAACGGTGTCGCGCGCTTTGGCGGGGCCGCCCAGGTCGGCCGCGGTTCGGCGGACACGCGCTCCAGCACGCGTGCCGCAAAGCCGTCGGGCACCTCCAGCAGCGGCTCGCCAAGCATTTCGTCAAGTTCGGAATTCATCCGATTCCTCCATCAGGATTTCATGCAGTTGCCGCCGTGCGCGATGCAGGCGGGTCTTGATCGCGCCCAAGGTGCAGCCTTCGATGCGGGCGATGGCATCCAGCTGCAGTTCGCGGGTGTAGGCCAGCGCGATCAGCGTGCGATCCGCGGCATTCAGCCGCGCCAATGCGGCGCGCAGGCGCCCGCTTCGGCGCGCCGCGTGCAGCGCGTCGTCGGGAGCGGGGTGCTCGCACGCGGCTTCGTTGCCGGCAACGTCGTCGATGGCGGGCAACTCCATGCGCGCGGCGGGCCGGGCACTATCGTTCAACGCCGCATTCCGGGCGATCGTGAACAGCCAGGTGGAAAACTCCGCGCGTGCCGGGTCGAACGAGCCGAGATTGCGCCAGGCGCGCAGGAAGGTGTCCTGCGCTATATCTTCCGCGTGGGCCTGCGGCAAGCCCATGCGGCCCAGAAAGCCGAACAGGGGCCTTTGATACCGCGTGACGATTTCGCCGAACGCCGCCGCCTCGCCGCCGGCGATGCGGGCCAGGATGCTGGGAATGTCCGGGGACGAATCGGCTGTCACACGGCCTTATACCGGGCAGCCGTAAAAAGGTTACATGAAGGGGCCTAGCCGACTTCGGCGATCAGCTCGATTTCCACGCAGGCGCCCGTGGGGATCTGCGCCACACCGAACGCGCTGCGCGCGTGCGAACCCTTGTCGCCGAACACCTGCCCGAGCAATTCGCTCGCACCGTTGATCACCAGGTGGTGCTCGGTGAATTCGCTGGTGGAGTTGACCAGCCCCAGCAGCTTGACGATGCGCGTGACCTTGTCCAGTCCGCCGGTCGCCGCGTTCAAGGTTCCCAGCAGGTCGATCGCGATGGTGCGGGCGGCCGCCTTGCCCTCTTCGGTGTTCATGTTCTTGCCGAGCTGGCCGACCCACGGCTTGCCTGCCTTCTTGGCGGTGTGCCCCGACACGAACACCAGATTGCCGGTGCGCACGTAGGGGACGTAAGCCGCGGCGGGCGTGGCTACCGGGGGCAGGGTGATGCCGAGCTCCTTCAGTTTGTCGTTGACACTCATGGGCACTCCTTTTGAATCAGGTGATTGTAGGAGCCGCCGCCGGCCGCGAAGTGCCGGGATCGCGCGGGCTGACCGTCACCGCGACGCGCAGCTTGTGCTTGGCGCCGCCGTGCAGCACGCCGCGCACCGGCGACACATCGGAGTAGTCGCGCCCGACCGCGAGCGTCACGTAGTCTTCCCCTGGCGCGCGGTTGTTGGTGGGGTCGAGGTCCGCCCATTGGCCGGCACCGGCTGGCTGCGGAACATAGACCGACACCCATGCGTGCGACGCGTCGCTGCCGATCAGCCGAGCCTTTCCCGGCGGCGGCTCGGTCAGGAGATACCCGCTGACATAGCGGGCCGGCAGGCCCATGCTGCGCAGGCAGGCCAGCATCACGTGCGCGAAGTCCTGGCACACGCCTTTGCGCAACTGCATCGCCTCGAGCGCCGGCGTGCCGACGTCCGTGGCCTCGGTCTGGTATTCGAAGTCGGCGTGGATGCGCCGCATCAAGTCGTGCGCGGCTTCGAGCAAAGGCCGTCCCGCGCTGAAACTCGCACGGGCATAGGCGATGAAATTCGCATGCCGGGGCACGTAGGGCGACGCGAATACAAATTCGGCCGCTGGGTCATACGCCGCGCCGCGGTGATAGCGCAGGTGCTCGCGCACGTCTTCCCAGGTGGCGGCACTTTGCGGCGGGGTGCCCGCCAAGGTTTCCACCAGGCTGCGCCCCCTCACCACCAGGAGTTCGTGCTGGGACTGGAGGCTGAAAAACGCGCGGGTGTTGCCATACACGTCGATCGCCTCATGCTGCTGCGCCGGGGCCGGGCTGATTTGCAGTTCGTGGCTGAGCAGACGCTGCAGCGCATTGTCGACGGGCTTGAGGTGGGCCATGTGCTGCGCCGTCCTGACCGGCGGCGCGTAGGCGTAGCGCGTTTCGTGAACCACGTCCAGCAGCATGGCGAAGGCTCCCTAGGCGCCGACGCTCTGGCGCGCGTCGCCCGAGTGCGTGAAATAGCGCGCGCCCAGGTCATCGGAAAGCCGGTACGCGGCGTCGGTGCAATGCTGCAGCAGGTCCTGCAGCAGGGTGTAGTTGCCCTGCGCATCCCGCTCGCACATCGCTTCGAGCGACCACTGCTGCGGGTCCGGCACGGTGAGCGCGATCTGCGGCAGCTCGCCCGGTGCGCTGCCCGCCAGCTTGGCCAGGCGGCCGCGCAAGGTCTGGGTCACCCAGCCGAGCGAGCGCGGATTGTCGCGGTCCAGCACCAGCAGGTCGAGCAGCGCGGCGAGGTCGTGGCGCTGCTGGTATTGCGCATGGAAGGTGATAGTGCTGTCGAACAGCGCGACCACCGCCTCGAAGCCGGCTTCATCGAAGAGGGCGCCGGTGTCCAGCGCCCAGCCCAGCGCCGCCGCCAGAAAGCCCAGCCGTTCGAGGTGCCGCCCGCTGGAAAGCAGCCGCCAGCCGTCGTCTCGCGTCATGCGGTCGTTCTGCGCACCGGTCATCGCGGCGGTGTGGCCGGACAGCGTTTCCAACACCCGCAGCGCTTCGACCGACGAGTAGTCCCCATGCTCGCCCAGCTTGCCGCAACCGCGCAGAAAATCCTGCTCTGCCCGCACGATCAGGTTCCATTGTTCCTGCGACAGGCGCTCGCGCACCGCCGACGCGGCGTGGCGCAGCGCGCCGAGGTTGTAGCCGACACTGGTCGCGTCCTCGGTGTCGGCCAGCCCGGCGATCAGCGAGCGCTGGAACACGCGCCGCGCCTGCGTGGCGGCCGGCACCTTGGGCGAGATCAACGCGTTGTCGACGGCCATTTCGCTTAACCAGGCCAGCAACGGTTGCGAGGACTGGTCTTCGCCATTGAGGCTTTGCAAGGTCAGCCGCGCCAGCCGGTTGGTGTTTTCGCAGCGCTCGGTGTAGCGCCCCAGCCAGAACAGGTTTTCGCCTGCGCGGCTGCTGGTGCCGCGGCTGCGGTGGCCGATTTCCACCGCGGGCTGGTCGTGCTGAAGCAGGCTGGTCGAGTCGACCTCGCCCTGGGTGAGCACCCAGGTGTCGGCACTGCTGCCGCCGCGCTGCATCGACGCGATTTCCAGCGCCGCACTGGCAATGCGGGTGAGGCCCCCGGGCAGCACCCGCCAGGATTGCGTGCCGTCCGCCACCGCGAACACGCGCAGCATCAGTGAGCGGGGCACGATGCGGTCGCGGCCTTGCCCACCCTGCCAGGTGGGCATCTGCGACAGCGGCAGATACGACTGCACGGTGTGCTCCTCGGCCTCGCGCACGATCCGGCCGGCCCACTCGTCGAGTTCGCGCACCGACAGCGACTTGCCCAGCACCGCGGAGGCGCCCGCAGCGCCGTGCGTGGGCTTGATCACGCCGCTGGCCAGCTGCGGCAGCACCGCTTCCATCGCGGCGCGCTCGCCGCACCACCATGTCGCCAGCGAAGGCAGTTGCAATTCTTCGCCGAGCAGATGCCGCGACAGCGCCGGCAGGAAACCGAGCAGCGCCGTGGATTCAAGAAAGGCCGAACCCGGTGCATTCGCCACCAGCACATTGCCGGCGCGGATCGCCTGCAACAGCCCGGGCACACCCAGGCGCGAATCCGATCGCAGCTCCAGCGGGTCCAGGAATTCGTCGTCCAGGCGCTTGAGGATGCCGTGCACCGGCTCCAGCCCTTGCAGCGTCTTGAGGTAGAGCCGCTGGTCGCGCACCGTGAGGTCGCTGCCCTCGACCAGCGTCAGGCCCAGGTAGCGCGCGAGGTAGGCATGTTCGAAATAGGTTTCGTTGTACGGGCCCGGCGTGAGCAGCACGATGCGCGCGTCCGCATCGGCCGGACACATCCGGCGCAGCCCTTCGAGCAAGCTGCGATAGGTGGCGGCCAGCCGCTGCACCTTGAGGTCGCGAAACGCCTCGGGAAACAGCCGCGAGATGATCAGCCGGTTCTCCAGCAGGTAGCCCAGCCCCGAAGGCGCTTGCGTGCGCTGCGACACCACGCACCAGTCGCCGTCCGGGTCGCGCGCCAGGTCGAATGCGGCGATGTGCAGGTGGGTGCCGCCCGCCGGCGTGACGCCGTGCATGGGACGCAGGTAACCGGGATCGCCTTGCACCAGCGCGGGCGGCAGCAGGTTCCTGGCCAGCAGCTGCTGCGGGCCGTACACATCGGCCATGATCCGATCGAGCAGCTTGACCCGTTGCAGCACGCCGGTCTCGATCTGGCGCCAGCTCTCCGGTGAAATGATCAGGGGGAAAAGATCGAGCGACCAAGGCCGTTGCGGCCCGCCCGCGTCCGCATACACGTTGTAGCTGATGCCGTTGTCGCGCACCTGGCGCTTGAGATTTTCGGTGCGCCGGTTCAGGTCGGCGAAACCGCCGTGGCCGAGTTGGTCGAAGAAGCGAGCCCACGTCGGGGCCAGCGACGCAGCTGGGTGCTGCAGCAGGGAGCCCGGCTGCATCGATTCAGCCGAAACGGGAATCGCGGTGCCCCGCAGTTCGTCGAAGTGGCCGGGCGCCGCCGGCGGCGCCAGCGCGGCGGCGAGCGCCGAAGCTGCTTCCTGGGCGCCTGGCCCGGAAAGCGAATCCACCGTATCGTTGTGTTGGTCCACCGCGGCGCATTGTTACACGCGGGGCTGACGCACAATAAAGCAATGAGCGATCCAGACTCCCTTGCGGCGCCCGCCGCGTCGGCCCCGATCGACCCGCTGCTGCTGACCGCGGCGCGCGTGGACACCTTCGTGGGCCAGCAACTGCTGACGAGTGCCAGCGGCTTCTTCTTCGAACGGGGTGGCCGGCTGTTCCTGGTGACCAGCCGGCACGTGATGATCGACGAGCCAAGCAAGCACTTCCCCGATCGAATCCAGATCGAGCTGCACGTGGATGCCCGCAACATGGCGACGTCCACCGGTTTCTCCATGCCGCTGTACCGCGACGGCAAGAGCGCGTGGCACCAGGGCAGCGATACCGGCGGTGAAATCGACGTGGCCGTGCTCGAAATCCAGCGCGAAGCCCTGCCCAAGACCGCGGTGCTGCGCGCGTTCACGCCGGCGCATCTGCACGATCTGCGCGAGCCCCTCGAGTTGGGATCGTCGTTGCTGGTCGTCGGATTTCCCCTGGGCTTCCACGACGGGCTGCATCATCTTCCGGTGGTTCGCCATGCAGTGAACGCGTCGCCCTTCGGGTTGCGCTTTCAAGGCAAGGGCTACTTCCTCACCGACGCGCGCACCCATCGCGGCACCAGCGGGGCGTCGGTGGTGATGCGCAGGCGCGGCGCCCAGACCGGCGATCTGCCGTGGGTGTTGCTCGGCGTGCACTCGTCGCGGCTGGATGTGGGCACCCGCGACTTGAAGCAGGATGAAGCACTCGGCCTGAATAGCGCCTGGTATGCGGACATCCTGCTCACGCTCACCGAGACCTGAGTTTCCGCGAGGCGAAGCTGGGTAACAAATCACTGCTGGCGGCCGCACGAGGCCTGTGAGCGCTATCGTGCGGGCATGTCCGCCACCCATGCGCCGGTTCTCACCGCCATTGCGTTTCAGTTGTCCGCCGCGCTGGAGAGCTACCAGATGCACGTCGACTCGCTGGCCGACCCCTGGTCGCAACGGCGCCAATACGACCAAGTGAGCCAGGCGTTCGACCGCGCGCGGATGCTCAAGGGCGCGCTGCCCGAGCTCTCGGTGTTGATGGTCGAAGTCTCGATCTCGCACGTTGAACTGATGAAGGCGCTGTGGCTGGCCGGCTCGGGCCGCGAGTCGCACGATGCGCGGGCATTGCAGAACCTGCGCGAGGAGCATCGCCAGTTGGTCGCCACGATGCGAGAGCGCTGCTTGCGCGTGTTCTCGCGCGAGTGATTGCAAGCGTCGATGGCGTGCCGCGCCGCGCGCCTAGAGCCAAGCAGGTGTGAGGCTGAAAGACGCCTGCAGGCTTTCACCGGGCGCCAGGCGGGCGCCTCCCACGGCTTCGCGTCCATACCGGGGCAGCAGGTTCAGCCAGTCGGTGCACTGGCTGACCGGTTCGGCGCAAAAATGGTCGGCGCCAGCCGGGCAATACAACACGAAGTAATCCAGCGGCGCCTGCGCTTGCATGGTGAGGCTGCGACGCGGCCCTTGCGCGTCGGCCGGCCACTCGACCACGGCGCAGTGCTCCCAGCCCGTGAAGTTGTTGTCGAGATCCAAGCGCGACAGCAGCACACCCGAGCGCAGTTGCTCGACTTCCGGCGTGGCTTCCAGCGCGGTCGGCATCACCTCCTGGTCGGCTTTCCACATCGCGGCGGCCGCGCTGCGCAGCGTGGTGCCGGGCGTGTGCGGAAAGTACGGATGATGGCCGATGCCCGCGGGCATGGCTGCATCGTCGAGGTTGGTCAAACTCATCTTCACCTGCAGTTGCCGCGCGTCCAGCGTGAACTGCTGCTCGGCGCTGAAGTGCCACGGCCATGCCTCGCTGGCCGCCACGTCCAGCGACAGCGTGGCCTCGGATGCGGCGGTGGCAACGACCTTCCACGGCCTTTGCCAGCCGATGCCGTGCAGCGGATGCGGTGACAGCTGAGCCGGATGATTGGGCGGGAAATGAATCTCGCGCCCTTCGAAGCTGGCCCGGCCGTTGCGAATGCGATTGCAAAACGGCAGCAAGGGGAAACTCGCCATCGCGAGCGGGTCGTAGCCGGCCAAGCCTCCGTCGGTCGCAGGCCGCAGCCAGTCCACGCGGCCTTTCGCGCCGCCCGTGCGCCACTCGCCCCAGAAGCTCGCGATCGACCCCCCCACGGCCGCTGTGATCACGGTGTGCAAGTCACCGGCGTGAATATGGATCAATGGAGTGCGGGCACCGTGGCCGATGAGTTGCTTGTGGGCGGCTTGGGTAAAAGTGTACTGTCAACTGCGGCCCGGCGGCGCTCTGCCTTGCGCATCACTTCGCTCAAGTTGTAGCGCCGCGGACGACCGCTGCAGCGCGACCGGCCGTACAGGCCGACGGGCCGCGCTCCTACAGCCGCGCTGCCGTGCCCGGGCAGAAAATTTGTGCAGCTCTTCTCTTGCGTTCTGCGCACCCAGTGGAGCGATTACCACCGACCATCAACAGGGAGAATCCTCATGCTAAAGACAACCCTCGCCGCCGCGATCGTTTCCGCCGGCGTTCTCGGCCTCGCCGGCTGCGACGTGAAGAAGACGCAGGAAGGCAGTGTGACCGCGCCGAAATTCGAAGTGACCAAGAAGCAGGACGGCGACGTGACGCTGCCCAAGTACGACGTCACCACGCCCGATGTGAAGGTCGGAAGCAAGGAAGCGACGGTCAATGTTCCCACCGTGAAGACCGAGCAGCGCAAGGTCGAAGTGCCGACGGTCGACGTGACCACCGCCAAGGAAAAAGAAAAGGCGAAGACCGGCGGCTGACACTTGTCAAGTGCCGCGTGATGCGGTGCCGGCGGCATGCCCGTTTGGCGGGCATGACCCATTCGGCCCGCGTCAATGCTGCGTTCTGTTCAGTGCCCCCTCACTAGCCAACAGGGTTATCCACAGGCGCGGTGGATATCCATCTTGGGCCGGGTCCGGAAAATATTTTGGGCGTGGCATCCAAATTCGTGCTGGGCACGTGCTTGCCGCGGCGCGCGGTGCGAGCGCGCGGCGTACGAGAGACAATGACGATGTGCGCACCCAGCGTTCGTCCATCGATCAACTCACGCGACCCCGCCATGACAGTTTCCGATCTCGCCGCCTTGCCGGATTTCCGCCCGCGTTTTCGCTCGGGCGTGTTTGAGCTCCCCGTGCACCACATGCGCGGCGGCACTTCCACCGGCCTGGTGCTGTGGGAGCGCTACTGTCCGCAATCGACCGGCCTGCGCGAGGAGCTGCTGCGGCACCTGCAGGGCGTGCCGCTGGCGGGCCGTCATCCGGGCAACCGGCAGATCACCGGCCTGGGCCGCGGCCCGGCCACCAGCAACAAGGTTTTCTTCGCCGATGTCGAGCAAGGCGCGAGCGGGCCGCGACTGGTCAGCACCTTGGCCCAGCTGGCCAATGAGCACGGCGACATCGACTGGAGCGTGAACTGCGGCAATATGTCGGCGTCGCTGTTGCTCTGGGCGCTGGACACCGGCCTGGTGCAATCCAGCGAGATCGAGATTCGCAACACCAACACGGGCGTGCTGACCACTTCGCGCATGACGCAGCGGCCGGACGGCACCTTCGTCACCGCGGAAATTCCCGGCGTGGACGGCGCCTTTCCGTCGGTCGATCTGTTCCTGCACGACCCGGTGGGCTCCAAGACCGGCAAGCTGCTGCCCACCGGCGCGGCCGAGGACGTGGTGGGCGGCTTGCGCGTGTCGTGTGTCGATGTTGCCGTGCCGATGGTGATCGCGGCCGCCGCGGATTTCGGCAAGACCGCACACGAGAGCATCCGCGAGCTGGAGGCCGACACCGCGTTCATGGCCACGCTGCGTGAAGTGTGGATCGAGGCCGGGCTTCGCATGAAATTGAAGCGCCGCGATGGACAACCGATGACGCGCGAGGAGGTGGCGCGCAGCGAAACCATTCCCAAGGTGTGCATCGTCGGCGCGCCCCAGCATGGCGGGACCCTGTCGGTTCGCTACTTCACGCCGCAGACCGCGCACGCCTCGATGGCGGTGTCGGGCGCGTGCTGCCTGGCCGCCGCGGCGATGGTGCCCGGGTCTGTCGCGCATCGCATCGCGCAAGGACTGCCGGCCGGCACGCCGGAATTCAGCGAAGTGGAAGTGGGGGTCGAGAATCCGGCCGGCACGCTGCAAGCGACCGTGGTGGCGCGGCTGGCGGCAGGCGAGTTGCAGGTTCGCAGCGCCGCCTATCGCCGCAGCACGCAGATCCTGCTGCGCGGCCATGTGCCGCTGTATCGCGCATCGGCCGCGCTGGTCGACGATCTGCGCAGGCTCACCGACCGCTGAGCGTCAGTTTCCGGGCGGCCGCCGCAGGTCCAGCGTGAACGGAAATTCCCGGCTGCCGGCCACGCCCACAGTGGCCGGGGGCACCTGCATCTTCCCGGGCGTGTGGCCCATGCGAAAGAAGCGCGCCAGGCGCCGGCTCTCGGCCTCGTAGGAGTTCACCGGGAAGGTGTCGTAGTTGCGTCCGCCCGGATGCGCGACGTGGTACTGGCAACCTCCGAGCGAACGGTTCATCCACGTATCGACGATGTCGAAGGTGAGCGGCGCATGCACGCCGATGGTGGGGTGCAAGGCCGACGGCGGCGCCCAGGCCTTGTAGCGAACCCCCGCCACGAATTCGCCGGTGGTACCGGTGGGCTGCATCGGCATCGCGCGGCCATTGACGGTGATCGCATGCCGGCTCGGGTTCAGGCCGGTCGCGCGCACCTCGATGCGTTCCAGCGACGAATCCACGTAGCGCACCGTGCCGCCGATCGCGCCTTCCTCGCCCATCACATGCCATGGCTCCAGCGCGTTGCGCAGCGTCAGCTCGATGCCGTGCGATTGCACCGCGCCCACCAGCGGAAAGCGGAATTCGAAGTGGGGCGCGAACCAGGTGTCGTCGAACCCGTAGCCGGCCTCGCGCATTTCGGACAGCACGTCGTGCAAGTCCATCTGCACGAAGGTCGGCAGCAGAAAGCGGTCGTGCAGTTCGGTGCCCCAACGGGTGAGGGGGGCGCGGTACGGCTGCTTCCAGAACCGTGCCACCAGTGCGCGGATCAACAACTGCTGCGCGATGCTCATGCGCGCGTGCGGCGGCATCTCGAAGGCGCGCAGCTCCAGCAGGCCAAGACGCCCGGTCGCCGAATCGGGCGAGTACATCTTGTCGATGCAGAACTCGCTGCGGTGCGTGTTGCCGGTGACGTCGATCAGAATATTGCGCAAGGTGCGATCGACAACCCAGGGCGGCATGTCCTCGCCAGTCTCCGCCCGGCTGCGCTCGATCTCACTGAGCGCAATCTCCAATTCATACAACTGGTCGTTGCGGGCCTCGTCCACGCGCGGCGCCTGGCTGGTCGGCCCGATGAACATCCCGCTGAACAGGTAACTGAGCGCAGGGTGGTTATTCCAATACCGCAGCAAGCTGGCCAGCAGCTCGGGCTTGCGCAGGAACGGGGAATCGGCGGGCGTCGCTCCACCCATGACGAAGTGGTTGCCGCCGCCGGTGCCGGTGTGGCGGCCGTCGGTCATGAATTTCTCGGCCGACAGGCGCTGCTCGAATGCCGTCTGGTACAGGAACTCGGTGTGCTGCACCAGGTCATGCCAGTTGGCGGCGGGATGGATGTTGACTTCGATCACGCCGGGATCGGGCGTCACTTGCAGCAGCTTCAGCCGTTGGTCGCGCGGTGGCGGATAGCCTTCCAGCACGATCTTCATCTGCAACTGTTCGGCCGTCGCCTCCACGGCCGCGAGCAGGTCCAGGTAATCGTCAACGCGGGCCAGCGGCGGCATGAAGACGTACAACACGCCGCTCTTGCTGCCCACCTGTTCGGCCTTGGGCCCGTTCGAGCGGCGCGGGTCGCGCGCTTCGACGCACAAGGCGGTGCGCGTGTGGCCCTTGGCGGACTTGTGGCGGGCAGGCGCCGCGGGCTGGGAGGCGGCCTCGGCGAGATACGGCGGCGACACGCGGCGGTCATCCGCGCAGGCGCGCTCGGCATAGCGTTCCTCCAGCGCCGATGCCGGGGGCAGGGGCGATGGCGCCGCCGTCGGATCGCGATCGATCACGAAGGCCTGGTCTTCGGGTTTCGCCCAAGGCAGCGCATCCAGCGGCAGCCGCAGTCCCATCGGCGAATCGCCCGGGATCAGGAAAATGCGCTCCTCGCGCAGGAACCAGGGCTGGGTGAACCACTGAGCTTGCTGCGGGCCGTCCTCATCGTCTTCCTCGCGCGCGTGGATCGGGAAGACATAGCCGACCTCCGACTCGAGCTTCTGCTCGAACACCCGGCGCATCCGCACCCGCTCCAGCTCGTCGTCTAGGCGCGAGTCGAAGGGATCGACGTTGACCGGCAGCCGCCGCTCGCGCCACAGGTAGTAGAAAACGTCCTCGTAGCCCGGCTGGATGAACTTGTCGGTGAGTTGCAGCTTGGCCGCCAAGGTGTGGATGAACCGCTTGGCGTCTGCGCTGGTGTACTGCGTGGGCTGGCTTTCATCGGCGAATAGCGCGGGATTTTTCCAGGCTGCCTGTCCGTCGGCGCGCCAATAGATCGACATCGCCCAGCGCGGCAGCTGTTCGCCGGGATACCACTTGCCCTGCCCGAAATGCAGGAAGCCGCCCTGGCCGTATTCCGCGCGCAGCTTGTGCACCAGCTCGGTCGCGAAGCGGCGCTTGGTCGGCCCCATGGCATCGGTGTTCCATTCCGCGGCGTCGCGGTTCTCCACGGCGACGAAGGTCGGCTCGCCGCCCATCGTCAGGCGGACATCGCCGGCTTGCAGTTCGGCGTCCACGGCTTCACCCAGGGTCAACACCCGCGCCCATTGATCTTCGGTGTAGGGCTTGGTGACGCGCGGCGACTCGTAGATGCGCGTGACCTGCATGTGGTGCTTGAACTCCACCTCCGCGTCGTCGACCACGCCCTCGATCGGTGCGGCGCCCGAAGGTTGCGGCGTGCAGGCCAGCGGGATGTGCCCTTCGCCGGCCAGCAGGCCCGAGGTGGGATCGAGGCCGATCCAGCCGGCGCCGGGCAAATACACCTCGCACCACGCATGCAGGTCGGTGAAGTCCACGGTGGTGCCGCTCGGCCCATCCAGCGCCTTGACGTCGGGCGTGAGCTGGATCAGGTAGCCCGACACGAAGCGGGCAGCCAACCCGCAGTGCCGCAGCACTTGCACCAGCAGCCAGCCGGAGTCGCGGCAGGAGCCGCTGGCATTCCTGAGCGTCTGCTCGGGGGTCTGCACACCCGGCTCCATGCGGATCAGGTATTTCACCTGGTGCTGCAGTTGCTGGTTCAGGCCCACCAGGAAATCGATGGTGCGACGCGGGCTGCGATCGATGCCTTCGAGGTAGCTCTTGAACATCGGTGAGGCAGGCTCGAGCGACAGGTAAGGCGCGAGTTCCTGCTGCAGCAGCGGCTCGTACCGGAACGGAAAGTTTTCCGCGCTGGGCTCGAGGAAGAAATCGAAAGGGTTGTAGACCGCCATCTCCACCACCAGATCGACCGTGACCTTGAACTCGGTGGTCTTCTCGGGGAACACCAGGCGCGCCTGGTAGTTGGCGAAAGGGTCCTGTTGCCAGTTGATGAAGTGCTGGGCCGGATCCACCCGCAACGAATACGAGACGATGTTGCTGCGGGAGTGGGGCGCGGGCCGCAAACGGATCACCTGCGGCCCGAGTTGCACGGGCCGGTCGTATTTGTAGTGGGTGACGTGGTTCAGGGCGGCGTGAATCGACATGCGGGGATACTAGCAAGAGCGGGGCCTGCTGGGCCGTTTCGCGGCTTAGTGCGCAAAACCCGGTGCTGGTCGGCACCGATGAGCCTTGTGGCGTTGAGCATCGCAAGATGTCACACGACAACCGCGCTGGGCCGGGATGGGGGACGCCGGCGCTGGTGGGTGCGGTGTTGGGGGCTGCGCTGCAACTGCAGCAGCCCGCGCTGTGGGGCTGGGCCGGCTACGTGGGCACTGCGGCATGCGGATTCGTGGCCGCGCTTGCCGTTTCTTTCTCCCTGTCCCTCTGGGCGAGGGCAGGTGGGCGGGCTGTCTGCGCCGTGGCGGCAGGGACCCTTCTGTCTTTCAGCCTCTGCGGGCTTCGCTCGGTGGAATTCGCCGCGCACGCACTCAAGCCCGCGCTGGAAGGTCGCGACATCAGCGTGACGGGCGTCATCGCTGCAATGCCTCAGCGCAACGAAACCGGCTTGCGCTTCCGCCTGGAGGTGGAGTCCGCGAAGTTGGACGACGCCGCGATTGACCTCGTGCCCGAGCTTTTATTGGGCTGGTACGCGAATGCCACCCCCGGCGCAGCGCCGGCTACGCAAGCCCCACGGGAAGCCGCCGACTTGCGCACCGGTGAGCGCTGGCAGATGAACGTGCGCCTGAAGGCGCCGCATGGCAACAGCAATCCGCACGGCTTCGACTATGAACTGTGGCTGTGGGAGCAAGGTGTGCAGGCCACCGGCTACGTGCGCGACGGCCGCAACGACCCGGCGCCGGCGCGCATCGCAGACACCTGGCGGCACCCGGTGGAACGGGCGCGCCAAACGGTGCGCGATGCCGTCTTCGCTCACGTGGACGATCGCAAGACCGCCGGCCTGCTGGCGGCGCTGATCGCCGGCGACCAGAACGCGATCGAGCGTGCCGATTGGGATGTGTTCCGCGCCACCGGCGTGGCTCACTTGATGAGCATTTCGGGCTTGCACATCACTATGTTCGCGTGGGCGGCGGCGTTGCTGGTCGGCGCGCTCTGGCGGCGCAGCGCGCGCCTGTGCCTGGCGTGGCCGGCGCAGCATGCGGCGCTGGTGGGCGGCGTCATCCTGGCCACCGCGTACGCGCTGTTCAGCGGTTGGGGCGTGCCGTCGCAGCGCACCATCTGGATGCTGGCCACCGTTGGATTGCTGCGCCTGTCCGGCCGCCGCTGGCCGTGGCCGCGCGTGTGGCTGCTGGCGTGCGCCGTGGTCGTGACGATCGATCCCTGGGCCTTGCTGCAAGCCGGCTTCTGGCTCAGTTTTGTCGCGGTGGGCGTCTTGTTCGCCGCCGATCCGGGCACGCCGCAGCGCGCGCGCGAAGCTGCGCCGCCTTCCTCAAGGGCGGCACGTGTGGTCGCGGGAATGCGCTCCTCGGTGCACGAACAATGGGTGGTCACCGTGGCCCTCACGCCCTTGTCGCTGCTGCTCTTTGGTCAGGTCTCCGTGGTGGGCCTGCTGGCGAATGCGCTGGCGATTCCGTGGGTAACGCTCGTCATCACACCGCTGGCGATGGCCGGTGTGCTGTTGCGGCCGCTGTGGGATGTCGCTGGCTGGGCCATCCAGGCCTTGCAGTCCTACCTGGAATGGCTGGCGGCATTCCCGTTCGCCAGCATCTCCATGGCGGCGCCGCCGGTGTGGGCTGGTGCGGCCGGCGTTGTGGGTGGACTGCTGCTGGCGATGCGTCTGCCCTGGCATGCCCGCCTGCTCGGCGTGCCCTTGCTCTTGCCGGTGCTCCTCTGGCAAGCGCCGCGGCCCGCGCCGGGGCAGTTCGAGCTGCTGGCCGCCGACATCGGCCAAGGCAACGCCGTGATCGTGCGCACGGCCACCCACACCCTGGTCTACGACAGCGGCCCGCGCTACAGCCCGGAAAGCGATGCCGGACACCGCGTGGTGGTGCCGCTGTTGCGTGCATTCGACGAGCGGGTGGATACGCTGGTGCTCAGTCACCGCGACAGCGACCACACCGGGGGCGCCGCGGCCATTCTCGGGATGCAGCAGCAGGCTGCCTTGTTGAGCTCCATCGAAGACGGCCACGAGCTGCAATCACTGCGCCCAAGCACCCGCTGCGCCGCGGGGCAGCAGTGGCAATGGGACGGCATCGATTTCCAGGTGCTGCATCCGCAGGCTGGCGACTACGATGCGGTGAACAAGCCCAACGCAATCAGTTGCGTGCTGCGCATCTCCAACGGAGCGCGCACGGCCCTCCTGGCCGGGGACATCGAACTGGCTCAGGAATCGCGCCTGGTGCGGGATGGCGCCGACATCCGGGCCGACGTCCTGCTGGTGCCGCATCACGGCAGCAAGACGTCCTCGAGCGAGGCGTTCCTGGACACCGTGCAACCTTCCATTGCGCTGGTCCAAGCCGGCTACCGCAATCGCTTCGGCCATCCCGCGGCGCCGGTGCTGGCGCGTTACCGCGAACGCGGGATCACGGTGATCGACTCCCCGCACTGCGGCGCTGCGCGCTGGCGCTCAGACCAGCCCGCAGCGGTCACTTGCCAGCGCGGCGCCCAGCCGCACTACTGGAGCCATCGCCTCCCCTAGCCAAATTCAGTTCGCAAGCGCCCGTGAGACGGTGCGGAAATTGCTATCCTGTGGCTTGGAGATGCGCCTACATGTTTAAATTCGACGAGATGCACGCCGAGTTGCCCACCGGGCAAACGCAGCGAAGCGGCGGACAGATCCAATTCCAGGGCCAGTCCCAGGGCGGGCAGAGCCAATCCCAGGTGCAAGGCGTGCGGTCGCACTACAAGGCCTATGCGCAATGGCTGGCGCGCCAGCCCGAGGAGACGATGCGGGCGCGGCGCGAAGAAGCCGAGATGATCTTCCGCCGGGTGGGCATCACCTTCGCCGTGTACGGCGCCAAGGACGAAGAAGGCGCAGGCACCGAGCGGCTGATTCCATTCGACCTGATCCCCCGCATCATCCCCGCCGACGAATGGGCCACGCTCGAACGCGGCCTGGTGCAGCGGGTCACCACGCTCAACCGCTTCCTGCACGACGTTTACCACGAGCAGGAGATCATCAAGGCCGGCGTCATCCCGGCCGAGCAGATCTTGAACAACGTGCAGTTCCGCAAGGAGATGATGGGGGTGTACACCCCGCACCGCGTGTACTCGCATATCGCCGGCGT
>JAQGMT010000225.1 GCA_028292185.1 Ramlibacter sp.
TGGGCTTTTGCATCTTCAACCAGGTAGCCGTGGGCGCCCGGTATGCGCTGGACCGGCGCGGCCTGAAGCGCGTCGCGATCGTCGACTTCGACGTGCACCACGGCAACGGCACCGAGGACATCTTCACTGGCGATGATCGCGTGCTGATGGTGAGCTTCTTCCAGCACCCGTTCTATCCATACAGCGGCGCGGATTCGCACGAGCCGAACATGGTGAACTTGCCGGTGCCCGCCTATTCCCGCGGCCCGGTGGTGCGCGAGCTGATCGAGCAGCACTGGATCCCGCGGCTGGAGGCCTTCAAACCCGAGATGATCTTCATCAGCGCCGGCTTCGACGCGCACCGCGAGGACGATCTCGGGCAGATGGGCCTGGTCGAGGCCGACTATGCGTGGATCACCGCGCGCATCAAGGAAATCGCGAAGAAATATTCCCAAGGCCGCATCGTGTCTTCGCTCGAAGGCGGCTACAACCTCAGCGCGCTCGGACGCAGCGTCGAGGCCCACATCCGCGTCCTGGCGGACCTCGAGGCATGACTGCAGCGCTGGGCCCCGCGGTGGCGCGGCAACGCGACGCACGCGGTGTGGTCACCCTCACGCTCAATCGCCCGGCGAACTTCAACGCCTTGAGCGAAGAGATGCTGGCGGCCCTGCAAGCGGCCTTGGACGAAGTCGCGCGCGACGAGACGGCGCGGGTGGTCGTCCTCGCCGCACAAGGCAAGGCCTTTTGCCCCGGCCACAACCTGAAGGAAATGATCGCCACGCCGCAGCTGGAGTACTACCAGCGGCTGTTCGACCAATGCAGCCGCATGATGCTGAGCATCCAGCAGCTGCCGGTGCCGGTGATCGCGCGCGTGCACGGCATGGCCACCGCGGCCGGTTGCCAGCTGGTGGCGCAATGCGACCTGGCGGTCGCTTCGGACACTGCGAGCTTCGCTGTCAGCGGCGTCAAGTTTGGGCTGTTTTGCTCGACGCCCAGCGTTCCGCTGCTGCGCAACGTCTTGCCCAAGCAGGCGATGGAGATGCTGCTCACCGGCGACTTCATCACCGCGCAGCAGGCGCTCGAGCGCGGACTGGTGAATCGCGTCGTCGCACCCGAGCAGCTCGATGCCGAAGTCGAGAAGCTGGTCGCCAGCATCCTGGAAAAACCGCGCGCGGCGATAGCGATCGGCAAGGAATTCTTTTACTGCCAGCGCGAGATGGGTATAGAGGCCGCGTACCAGCTCGCCGGTCAGACCATGGCCGTGAACATGATGGACAGCTGTGCGCAGGAAGGCGTGACCGCCTTCACCGAAAAGCGCAAACCCGTGTGGAATTGAGGGCGAGCCAGGCGTGACCGAACTCGACAAGCTGGTCCATGACCTGGGCCAACCGGGCGTGCCTTTGCAGCTTGGGGTATTGCTGGGCTGCCTGGTGCTGGCGTTCGGCGTCTGCTGGCTGATCGGCCGCAAGCACTCGCACGATTCGGTCTGGTTCGGCCGCCACATCGTCGACGGCCTGCTGTTCCCGCTGCTCGCGCTCGCGCTGACCTACAGCGCGATGCTGGTGCTGGCGCGGCGCCAGCCCGCGCCGCTGCTGAAGGTCGCGGTGCCGGTGCTGATCTCGCTGGCGGGCATCCGCTTCCTCGCGCGCGTGTTCAGGGTGGTGTTCCCAAAATCGGCGGCGGCGCGCCTGGTCGAGACGTTGTTCTCCTGGCTCGCCTGGCTGGCCGCCGTGCTGTGGATCGTCGGTTTGCTGCCCGAGTTGATGGACCAGATGGACGCGATCCACTTCACCTTGGGCAAGAGCCGGATCAGCCTGCTGGGCATCGTGCAGGGGCTGCTGTCTTCTTGCGCGGTGATGGTGATCGCCTTGTGGATTTCCTCCACGCTCGAAAAGCGCGTGCTGAACCACACGATGCACGACTTGTCCCTGCGCAAAGTGGCCGCCACGGCGTTGCGCTCGCTGTTGCTGCTGGTCGGCCTGCTGTTCGCCTTGTCGGCCGTGGGCGTGGACCTCACGGCACTGTCCGTGCTCGGGGGCGCGGTGGGCGTCGGCCTGGGCTTCGGCCTGCAGAAGCTCGCGTCGAACTACGTCAGTGGTTTCGTGATCCTGTTCGAGCGGTCGCTGCGCATCGGCGACATGGTGAAGGTGGACAACTTCGAAGGCGTGGTCACCGACATCAAGACCCGCTACACCTTGATCCGCGCGCCCAATGGCCGCGAGGCCATCATCCCGAACGAGAAGGTGATCACCGAGCGGGTGGAGAACCTGTCGCTGGCGGACACGCGCGTGCTGCTCACGGCCGACGTGACGGTGGGCTACGACAGCGAAGTGGGCCAGGTGAAGGCGATTCTTTGCAGCGCCGCCTCGGCCAGCCAGCGCGTGCTCAAGGAGCCGGCGCCGATCGCCCACCTGGCCAAGCTCGGCGCCGACGGGCTCGAATTCAGCCTGCTGTTCTGGATCGAGGATCCGGCCAACGGCCAGCTCAGCGTGCACTCGGAAGTGAACCAGCGCATCCTGGAAGGCCTGCGCGCGGCGTCCATCGAGATTCCGTTTCCGCAGCGCGTCGTGCATCTGCGCAACGGGCCCGACGAGGCCGCTACTGCATCAGCGAAGGCAGCCACAAGCTGAGCTGCGGGAACGCGATCAGGAAGCCCAGCATGATCACGAGCACGAAGACGAAGGGCCAGCAACCGCGGTAGATCGCGCCCAGCCCCACGCCGGGCAGCAAGGCATTGAGCACGAACATGTTCATGCCGACCGGGGGCGAAATCAACCCGATCTGCACCACCATCACGATCAGCACGCCGAACCAGATCGGATCGAAGCCCAGTGCGGCCACGATGGGAAAGAAGAGGGGAATGGTGAGCAGCACCATGGTGAGTTCCTCCATCACCGTGCCCAGGACCACGTAGATCAGCATCATCGCCACGACAATCATGGTCGGGGACAGGCCGCTGTGGGTGATGAGGTCCTTCAGATCGCCGGGCATCGACGTGAAATTCACGAAGTTGGCGAACAGCGTCGCCGCGATGAGCAGCGTGAACAGCATCGCGG
>JAQGMT010000232.1 GCA_028292185.1 Ramlibacter sp.
GCCAACACCGTGTTCCAGGTCGGCAGCATCGAAGCCCTGGTGGAGAGCGGCTACGGCCGGCTGGTCTGCGCCAAGATCGCGCTGTTTGCCGCCATCGTCCTGATCGCGGGCTACAACCGCCTGCGGCTGGTGCCGCGCATCGAAGTCAGCGGCGCTCAGGATGGCGCCGGCCCGCTGGCCCGCCTCTACCGCAACGCTGCTCTGGAACTGCTTTTGGGCGCCGCGATCATTGCGGTGGTCGGGCTGCTGGGCAACATGGCGCCTTCAACCCATTTCCACGGGCCGGACATGCAGCACATGCCCAGCGGGCACGACGCCCATTCACGCGCCGGGTGACGGCCGGCGAGCGGCTCAATCGGTGCGCGCCGCGTCTGCGCCTTGCATCACCGCGAAGGCATTCGCCCATGGCGTCGGCGGCGCGAAGCCTTCGCCGCAATCGTCACCCATGCTGGTCGACGGCACCAGGGCCACCGCGTCGGTCATCGCCCTGCTGAACTTCTGTTCGCCTTCGAAGCCCAGCTTGCGTTTCACCGCGAGGTTGGCGTCGGTCTGCACGCCGCTCTTGGTGAGGATGTACTTGTCGAAGTACTGCTTCTGTGGAATCAGGTCCACCTTCTGGGCTTGCAGGTAGGCTTGCAGCGGCTCGTCCTTGAACGGAAACGGCAAGCCCTTCCAGAAGGAATTGAACAGGCCGTCCCAGTGATTGGGGATGTAGGTCTTGGGATGGATCACCGGCACGACGATCTCGGCCACCGGCTTGCCACCGGTTCCCACCCACGCATCCACCTGCGTCAGGCCGGCGTCCTTCATGGCGGCGGCGAGATTGCCGATCGGCGAGCCGTAGTTCACGCCGTCGATGACGATGTCCTTGTCCAGGTCGAAGGCGCTGGCGGAGTTGTTCATGAAGAACGAAACCTGCTGCTCGCCGGGGCGATTGATGGTGAACAGGAAGGCGCGATTGCCGCCGCCGTTCGGATAATCCTCGCCGACGCCGGCGCGCAATCCGCCGTTGGCGTCCGGCACCGGCGGCCGGTACAGTTCGCGCGGGAAATGCTGAATGGGGTTGGTCGCATCGCCGCTGTGGTTCCAGCGCACGACGCGCATCGTGACGCCGTCGCCCAGGTCGATCTTCTCGCCGCCGTTGACGCTGCGGCACTGATTAGCGGCTACGCCTTGCGCCGCCGCCTGCATGCAGCTGGAGATGCCGCCGATCAAGGGCGCCCCCGTGAGCTTCGACCAGGTCGGCGTGTCCCAGCTGTGGTCCCAGTGGCTGTGGCCCACCAGCAGGTAGTCCACCTTGTCGCTGCCGACCTCGGCGTCGCGCACCTTCTTGATCGATTCGACATCCACAACATCAGCCGCCTTGGTGAAGGCGTACATGTCGTTGGGAAAACCCGGCGCCGCGACAAAGAGCGAATTGGGCAGGCGGCTGATGTACGCGTCCATCAGGATCCGCTTGCCGTTGATCTTCATGTCCCAGTTGGCGATGGACATCCACGTCAGTTCCACCTTGGCGGGCTGGGCCAGGGCGGACGTGGCGCAGAGGGACGAAACGGCAGCAAAGGCCAGAGCGGTCAACGAGCGATTCATGGGCACTCCCGGGGTTGAGCCGATGAGCGTATACGTCCGACATTGCCCGCGAACTGGCGTAAACCCTCAGTGCAGCGGCTGCAGGCAGTTCTGCACCACGTGCTCTGCAATGCTGCGCCCCAGTGCCGCGCCCACGTCGCCGGACGTGCGGTAGTGCACGCCCTCGTAGATGCGGGCGTTCACGACCTCCGCGACGTAGTCCGACAGACGGGTGAAACTGCGGGTCACGCCCGGCGCCGCGGTGCTGGTCAGCGAGAACTTGGCGGGCGAGTCGCCGTAGAGGACCTGCAGCACGCCGGCCGCGGCACCCTGGAACGTGCAGTGGGCGCACGGGTACTCGGGATGCATCGGCGTGGCGATGAAAGGCTCCCACGCGGCATCGAGCACGGTCGCGTCGTTGCCGTCGATGTCGCCGTTGCGAATCGCCGTGACCGGGCGCCAGAAGTTGTGCGCGTACTTGGCGTCGAAGATCGCGATGGCTGTGTCGGCGCTGGCGATCGACGAGAGCGCGAACAGGCGGGCGTTGTCCGTCAGGTCCAGGCCCTTCGCAGCCGCCACCTGGCGCGTGACCGGGTTGTAAGTCGCGGCGCCGACGATCTGCCAGAACTGGGCGATCTCGGTTTGTTCGGCGTTGCGCGCGGAGCCGGTCTTCGCGCCCATGCGCTTCACTTCGTTGTAGTCAGCGGCCCACTTCGCTTCGGTCAGCGCGTACGGCGCGGCAGGCCTGAACTGCTTGCCGGACTTGATGACGAAGGGCGTCAGCGCATGCCAGGTGGACGAAGCGGGGAACGTCGTGGGGACGTACTTGCCGGGTTGCGTGAACGGACGGTAGGCGATGGGCGCGGTCGAGCCGTCCTTCTCGCGTTCGGCCAGGGTCGCCGCCGCCGACTGCTCGCCCAGCCGCACGCCGCTCGCCTTGCCGGGCCCGTCGGGCAGTTTGGCCAGATCGGCCTGGTAGGCCGCGTCGAAGTCCTTGGCCTGGTCCGCAAAGAGCTTCACCAGCACCTGATGTGCCGCCGCGGCAGCCGCGGCCTGCGGCAGCGCGCCCGGTTCGGCGGGCAGCTGCTTGCGATAGGGCGCATAACGGGGCTGGATCGAGTTCACCGCCTCGAACATGGCGATGTGCATCATCGCCAGGCTTCTGGACTGCGCGTCGGGCGAAAGGCGGGCCGCGGCGACCGCGGCCACGCCTCTTTCATTCCAGTCGGTGATGGCGTCGGCCCGCACGAACGCACTGGCAAGCAGCGAGCCGGCCAGAACCAACCCGGGAAGCAGCAAGGGACGGCAAGGGATCATGATCTTTCCTTTCGGTTGCAAGCGTGGCGCGAGGTGGCGGTGCGCTGGCTGCCACGTCGTGCCCCGCGCCCCGGTTCAGCGTCAATGTAGGCGGCGCGCCGCAGCAATTGAAGCGCCAAGTGACGGACGCCGCGAATCGCTGCCTGGCTGCGCCATGATTGCGATGAATGCCTCGCCGCAACAGCGCGGGCTCAACCCGTGCTCGCCTGCCAGTCCTTGCCCTTCAACTCGATGATGTAGGTGCGGGTGCCCGAACCGCCGATGATCTCGGCCGAGTGCGTTTCGGCGGCGGCATAGAAGACATGTCCCGGCGGGATGTCGTCGAAGAACACCTGGCCCTGGCCGTTGGTCTTCTTGAGCTTTGCGCCCGTGAGCGACACCGTGACGTGCGCCGGGTGGTAGTGCATGCCTTGTCCGCACACGCCCAGGCCGGGGCGGCTCTTGTACTCCAGGACGCGCACGGATTCGTTGTCCACCACGACGCGGAAGGAACGCGGATCGGCGGTCGGCGCGTCCGGCGCCGCCACTGCTTCCGCGCCGACGCCGACGCCGAAGGCGGCCAGCAGCGCCACGGCCTGGCGCCGGCTCACTTCGCGGGCATTGCCGCAATCTTCATTCGCCATGATCACCTCCAGTGGGTCGACGTTTCACATCTGACGGAACAAGTGCGTGTGGGCTTCGCTCACCGCCAGCGATTCGGCGCGGTTCTTCAGCCGCAATCCGAGATTGCCGCGATCGTCGCGGACCACGCTGTCGATCGCGTAAACGTTGACGATGGTGGAGCGGTGCACCTGCCAGAACATCACCGGATCGAGTTCTTCGCTGAGCTCGCGGATGGTTTTCCTGATCAGCGCCTCGGCATCCGCGGTGACGACGAGCGTGAACTTCTGGTCGGACTTGAAGTACAGGATCTCCTCCACCGTGATCAGCCGCACGGCGGCGCCGCGGGAGGCGTTGATCCATTGCAGGTAGCGCGGTTGCGCCTGCGCCGGCGGGATGTTCGCCAGCGCGGCGCGCAAGTCCGCCGGCGGTTGCCGCAGCCTTTGCTTGACCCGCTGCAAGGTGGTGAGCAGCCGCGCGGCAGTGGGCGGCTTCAGGACGTAATCGATCGCGCCGGCCTCGAAGGCTTCCAAGGCATGCGTGTCGTAGGACGTGATGAAGACCACCTGCGATCGTCCGGCGATCCGCCGTGCGACTTCCAGGCCGGTGAGCAGCGGCATCTGGATGTCGAGGAACACGAGGTCCGGCTCGTGCTCCTCGATGGCGTTCAACGCGGCAACACCGTCATGCGCCGTCGCCACGATTCGCAGTTCCGGCCACAGCAGATGCAGCAACTCGGCAAGTTCCTCGGCCAGCAGCGGTTCGTCCTCGGCCAGCACGGCCGTTGGCGGCTTGCGATCGCCCGGCTCAAGCGGGTTCATAAGGCACCCGGAGTTTGACCAGGGTCCGGCCGCCGGACTGCTCGGTGGCAAGGCCGCCCAAGGACCCGTGCAAGTCTTCGAGCAGAGTCCGAACGCGCGTCGAGGCGCCATCCGATGGTGCGGCCGGCACCGAAAGGGTCAGCACGCACGCGTCGTGCACGCGCACGGCGGCCAGCTCGCAGTCGCCACCCGCAGACCGCAACACGTCAGCGAGCAGCGGCAGCAGCGCGCCGGGCGGAAAACGCGCGTGCATGGCGGCGTCGGAGATCTCGATGGTCATCGCGTGTTCGGCAACATCGGCCAGCGAGACGAGCCGCACATAGGCGCGCGCCAGCTCGGCTTCGCGCGGAACGCTGGAGGACTCGGTGCGAAGCCGCGGCAGCGAGGCGTGCAGGAACGCGATCAATTCATCGAGCAGGCGCTC
>JAQGMT010000250.1 GCA_028292185.1 Ramlibacter sp.
TCCGCTGCGGAGGCGGCCAGCGAATTCCTGACCTTTCGGCTCGGCGCGGAGAGCTATGCCATCGAGATCTTGAAGGTTCAGGAGATTCGGGGCTATGAAAACCCGACGGCGATCGCCAACGCGCCTGCCTTCATCAAGGGAGTCATCAACCTGCGCGGCGTGATCGTTCCCATCCTGGACCTGAGGATCAAGTTCCGGCTCAGCGAGGCCACCTACGACGAATTCACGGTCGCCATCATCCTGAATCTCGCCGGCCGTGTGGTCGGCGTGGTCGTGGATTCCGTGTCGGACGTGCTCACGCTCGCGGCCGATTCCATTCGGCCCCCGCCGGAGTTCGCCTCGGCCACCTTCGATACCAAGTACATCACCGGACTGGGCACGGTGGACGACCGCATGTTGATCATGCTGGACATAGAAAAGCTCATGACCGGCGCCGATATGGCGCTGGTTGACTCCGCGGTCCATTAAGCGCGCCGCGCAGGAAAGGAGTTCACCCATGCAAGTCATCGCGATCAGCCCGGCAAGATTTTGGTGGAGTGCGCGATCCATCCGAGCATGACGATGGTCATCGACGTTTCCAAGTGAGCGCGCAGCGGAGTTCGCCATGTTTGCCACACTCAAAATCGGTCCACGCCTCTCGATCGGGTTTGCCCTCGTCGCGGGGCTGATGCTGGGTGTCGCGCTAATTGCCGTGCTCCGTCTGCAGTCGCTCAACGCCGAACTCAAGTGGATCGTGGAGCAGCGGCACAGCAAGACCGAGCAGTTGCACACCATGCTCGAAGAGGTGAATGCGGTGTCGATCGCCGTGCGAAACGCGCTGCTCGCCACCGATGAGGCGTCCCGCGGTCCGCACTTGATGCGTGTCGCTGCCGGCCGCGCGGCGCTTTCCGGAATGCTGGAGAAGCTCGACGCCGGCTTCACCGCCGAAGACGAGCGCGCCAAGCAGTTGCAGCAGACGCTGCACAGCGAGAACGCCGCCTACACCGTGCAGCTCATCAAACTCACGCGCGCCTTGTCCGACGGTTCCGTCGATGAGGCCATGCGGCTGCTGCATACGGCACTGCAGCCGAAGTTCGAAACCTACCTGTCGGCCTTGCGGGCGCTCAATAGCCACGAGGCGGAATTGATGGTGCATGCCCAGCAGGTTGCCGCGGTCTCCTACGCATCCGGGCGCAACGAGATCCAGGGCATGGTGCTCCTGTCGATGGTGCTCACTGGCGTGTTGGCATGGGTGCTGACGCGCAGCATCGTGCGTCCGCTGAGCCGCGCGCTGTCGGTGGCCCAGCAAGTGGCACAAGGCGATCTCACCGTGCACGTGCCGGCCGGCGGCAAGGACGAGACGGGCCAGCTGCTGCGCGCGCTGTCGGACATGACGCAAAACCTGCGCACCTTGGTCAGTGAAGTGGCCGGCGGAGCCCACACGGTTTCCGACACCAGCGCGCAGATTGCACAAGGCAACCTGGATTTGTCGCAGCGAACCGAGGAGCAGGCCAGCACCCTGGAGGAGACGGCCAGTTCGATGGAGGAGCTCACCTCCACGGTGACGCAGAACGCGCAGAACGCCAAGCAGGCCAGCCAGCTGGCTGTCGGGGCTTCGGAAGTCGCGCGCAAGGGCGGGCAGGTGGTGGCGCAGGTGGTCAGCACCATGACGGGCATATCCGAGTCATCCCGCAAGATCGCCGACATCATCAGCGTGATCGACGGGATCGCGTTCCAGACCAACATCCTGGCGCTCAACGCCGCGGTGGAAGCGGCCCGCGCCGGCGAGCAAGGCCGCGGTTTTGCGGTGGTGGCCTCGGAAGTGCGAAGCCTGGCTCAGCGCAGCGCGGTGGCCGCCAAGGAGATCAAGACCCTGATCGGCGACTCGGTGGACAAGGTGGACGCCGGCACCAAGCTGGTGGACGCGGCGGGCCAGACGATGGAGGAGATCGTCGCCTCGGTGAAGCAGGTGAGCGACCTGATCGCCGAAATCGCGGCGGCCAGCCACGAGCAAAGCTCAGGCATCGAACAGGTCAACACCGCGGTCACCCAGATGGACCAGGTGGTGCAGCAAAACGCCTCGCTGGTCGAAGAGGCCACCGCGGCCACCGAATCGATGAAGCAGCAAGCGGGCTGGCTGATGGAGATGGTGGCGCGTTTCAAGCTCGGCGCCGAGCAGATCGACCCGACCACCCAGCTGCACACGCAAGCCGCGCGGCACGAAGCGCCGGCTGTGCACACGCCAGCTCCGATCAAGGTGAGAAACAACGCCAAACTCGTACCTGCTTATGTGGCCGCGCTGCGCGCGCCCAGCGCCTACCCGGCAGGCAGCAATGGGGCGTGGAAAGAGTTTTAGCGTGCAGTTGGACAAGGCGGCGGATCGTTCCCTGGCTGTCGGTGCGCACCTGCCCGACGAGCCGGCCACGCTCCTGAACGATGTCGACTTCGCGCTGGTGCGGCGCTTGATCGCGGACTACGCCGGCATCAAGCTCAGCCCCCAAAAGCGCAACATGGCTTACAACCGGCTGCTGCGGCGCTTGCGCGCCCGGGGGGCGGGCAGCTTCGGCGGCTACCTCGACCTGGTGCAGTCCGAGCCCGCCGAGCGGCAGGCATTCATCAACGCCCTCACTACCAACCTCACGGCGTTTTTCCGCGAGCCCCATCATTTCGAGCTGCTGGGCGGCCTTGCGAGGGCCCGCGCAGGTGAGCGGCGTGCGCCGATGCGCATCTGGAGCACCGGCTGTTCCACCGGTGAGGAACCTTGGTCGGCGGCGATGGTGCTGCGCGAGGCGGGCTGCGCCGGAAGCATTCACGCCACCGACATTGACACCGACGTACTCGAAGCTGCCGCCGCCGGGCTCTACCGCGGCGAGCGGGTTGGCGACCTGGACCCGCAGCGGCTGAAACAGCATTTCCTGCGCGGCACCGGCACCAACGATGGCTGGGTCAGTGTCCGCCCTGAATTGCGGGCGCTGGTGAAGTTCGCGCAGTTCAACCTGCAGACCGCCGCGTGGCCTGCGCAGGACCGCTTCGACGCGATTTTTTGCCGCAACGTCGTGATCTATTTCGACAAGGAATTCCAGCACCGGCTGGCCGAGCGGTTCGCGCAGATGCTGCTGCCCGGCGGCGTGCTCATCGTCGGCCACTCCGAGAGCTTCCCGGCCGCGAACCCGAAGTTCCGCTCCTGCGGCCGCACCGCTTACCAGCGCGTGGCCACCTGATGCTGCAGCCGACCGCATTGGACGACGCTCCGACCCGCTATTTCGACGGCGAGTTCAAGCAGGACGTGGTGAAGGTGCTGCCCGGGCAGTATTACGCCGGCACCGGAGCAACGGCGATCACCACCGTGCTGGGATCTTGCGTCTCCACGTGCTTGTGGGATCCCTTGGAGCGAATCGGCGGCCTGAATCACTTCATGTTGCCGGGGGACACGGGCGGGCCGGCCACTTCCTGGACCGCGTCGGCGCGTTTCGGTGTCCATGCGATGGAATTGCTGATCAACGACATGACCCGCCTGGGCGCCGGGCGCCATCGCCTGGTCGCCAAGGTGTTCGGCGGAGCGCGCGTGCTGCAGGGCGTCGGCGCGATGGATGTGGGAGCGAAGAACTGCGCTTTCGTGCTGGAGTTCCTGCAGGTCGAAGGCATCCAGGTGCTGGCCAAGGACCTGCAGGATGTCTGCCCGCGCAAGATCTATTTCTTTCCGGACAGCGGCAAGGTGAAGGTGAAGCGATTGCGCTTGCCGCCCAACGATCCGGTGCAACGCCGCGAACAGGAGTACCTCTCGAACTTGCCGGACGGCGCGAGCGGCGGCGAAATCGAAATCTTCTCGGCGCCCAAGTGATCAAGGTCCTGGTCATCGACGATTCGGCGGTGATGCGGGCATTCCTGAGCCGAGTGGTGGAGAGCCAACCAGACATGCAGCTCGTGGGCACCGCTTCCGATCCCGTGCTCGCCACCGATCGCATCCGGCGCAACACACCGGACGTGGTGACTCTGGACGTCGAGATGCCCAGGATGAACGGCCTGGACTTCCTGCGCCAGCTGATGGCGGTGCGGCCGCTGCCGGTGGTGATGATTTCCTCGCTGACGCGGCAGGGAGCCGATACCACCATCCGCGCGCTGGAACTCGGTGCTGTCGATTTTTTCCCCAAGCCCGCCAACCTCGACGATCTGGGCGCAAGCGGAGACGAGATCGCCGGCAAGATCCGCGCGGCCGCTTCGGCGCGCGTTGCGCGGCACAGCCCGGCCCCTGCAACGCGCAGCGCTCGCAGCCCGCTGCTGCAGCAGCCCGCCGTCCCGGCGACCGGTCGTGTGATCGGCATTGGCGCCTCCACCGGCGGCGTGGAGGCGCTGCGGGACATCCTCAGCGCCTTGCCGGCCGAGATGCCGCCCATCCTCATCGCCCAGCACATGCCGGCGGGCTTCACCGAAACACTGGCCCGGCGGCTGGACACGATCTGCCGCATCGGTGTGAAGCAGGCCGACGACGGCGAAGCCGTGTGTTGCGGCGTCGCCTACATTGCCGCCGGCGGCAGGCACCTGGAGCTCACCCGCAAGCTGACGGGCTACGTCTTGCGCGTCACCGACACCCCGCCGGTCAACCACCATCGGCCCTCGGTGGATACGCTGTTCCATTCGATGGCGAACGTCGCCGGGGAGCAGTCGATCGCCGTGATGCTCACCGGCATGGGCGGCGACGGCGCCCAGGGCATGCTCGCGCTGCGCAAGCAAGGCGCATTCACGATAGCGCAGGATGAGAGCAGCTGCGTCGTCTTCGGCATGCCTCGACAGGCGATCGCGCTGGGGGCGGCGCGCGAGGTGCTGCCGCTCGGCGATGTTGCGCAGCGGCTGACAGCGCTCACCAGGGCCTGAACATCCAGCGCGCGCGAGCGCGTTCAGGCCGTCAACCAGCCGCTGCCGTTCGGTCCGTCGGCAACCTGGATCGCCGCCTCGTCCCACTCCAGCGCAGTCGCGAGCACGCGGCGCACGATGTCCGCGCGGTTGTTCTGCTCGCTCAGGTGAGCGGCCATGACTTGCTTGAGCCCGCGAGGCAGCAGGGCCTGCGCGATAGCGGCCGCATCTTCGTTGGCCAGGTGGCCCCACGCACCACCGACGCGCCGCTTCAGAAAGGGCGGGTAGCTCGAAGCCGCCAGCAGCGCCGGGTCGTGATTGCATTCCAGCATCAACGAGTCGCAGCCGGCCAGCTGGTCCAGCACATGGCTGCTGGCGTGGCCAAGATCGGTGAGCACGCCCAGACGGACCGCGCCGTCGCTGCAGGTGAGCTGCAGCGGTTCGCGGGCGTCGTGCGGCACGGTGAAAGGGCGCACCCGCAACGCGCCGACCTCAACCTCGACGCAATCGACCGCGATGCGCAGCAGCCCGTCGAAATCCGGTTCGCCGATGGCGCTGTAGGTGCCGCGGCTCATCCAGACCGGGATTCGTTCGCGCAGCGCCAGTTGCCGGGCGCAGCCGATGTGGTCGGCATGTTCGTGGGTGATGAAGATCGCGTCGATCTGCTCCGCCAGCATGCCCGCCTGGCCAAGCCGCGCATCCAGCTGCCGGATGCCCAGCCCGCAGTCGACCAGAAGGTGCGTCAAGTGCGCATCGCAGCGTCCCTGGACCACCGTCGCATTGCCCGAGCTGCCGCTGCCCAGGCTCTTGAATCTAATCATCTGCGAAGCGTCGAAGGACAAGGCCGGGGCGCAGCCCTGGCCTTGTTTTCACCTTATTTCAAATCGTCGGCAATCACCTGCACGATGCGCTGCGCGTTGGCCGAGCTCTCGGGCGCCCCATCGGCATTGAGTACGGTGACCGTCGTGGACTCGCCGGCGCTCTTGAGGTTGATGCGGTACTTCAGCGGCGGCACGGCGTTGGGCGAGCGGGTGAACAACTTGGCCAGGAAACCCGGTTCCTTGCGATCCGCATTGGGTTCCACGTAACGCACGAAGTACGTGCCTTGCGAGCGGTCGCGGTCCTCGACGGTGAACCCGGTGCGGTCCAGCGCCAGGCCCACCCTGCGCCAGGCGCGGTCGAAGCCTTCGTCGATCTGCACGATGGGCGTGTCGCCCACCTTGGTAATGTGCGAGGTGGACTTGGCGGCGGCAGACGCAACCAGCGTCCTGCTCTGCTCGCCGGGCACGCCGAGCTTGATCATCAGCCGGCGCAGGAATTCCGCTTCCAGTTCCGGGTCGCTGGGGCGGGGCTGCCACACCGTGGTGTCTTTCTGCGTGCTGCTGTAAACCTCGATCATGCCGCGATGGCTGATGTAGATTTCGGTCCCGCCGTTGGCGGTGCGCTCCAGGCGCGTGCGGAAGCGATCGCGCTCGGCCGTGGAGTACGCCGACTCGATCAGCTTGCCCAGCGTGCTGCGGATGATGTCCTGCGGGATCTTGGCGCGGTTCTCGGCCCAGTCGGTTTCGATGATGCCCAGGTTGGCTTCATCCAGGGTCAGCAGGAAACCGCTTTCCTGCCAGAACTCACGCACCGGGTTCCACAATTGATCGACCGGCCGATTGACGACCAGCCACCGCTGGCTCCCGGCCTTCTCGATGCGCACGTCGCCGAGCGTCGACGCGGCGGTGGGTAGCGAAGGCGCCGCCTGGCCGACTTGATAGTTGCTGGCGGTCACCGGCCCGCCGGGGACCGTGTAGCGCGTGTCGCGCGACAGCTGGGTCAGGTCGGGCGGCACTTCGAGCGATATGCCTTTGCCCGCGCTCTTGTAGTCGATCTTGTCGCCCTCGAGAATCGAACAGGCGCTGAGCGCGGCGCAGATCGCCAGCACTCCGAATTTTCCAAATTGCTTCACGTCATCCCCTTGAAGGATTTGATTGCTGACATTCAGGCCAACAGGCCCGAGGCGCGCAGTGCTGCTTCCACTGCCGCGGTGTGGGCGGAGCCCAGAGGCGTCATCGGCAGCCGCAGCGTCGGCCCGCACAGGCCCATGCGGGCCATGGCCCATTTCAGCGGGATCGGGTTGGCTTCGACGAACAGCTGCTTGTGCACGGGCATGAGCTTGCGCTGGATGGCCATGGCCGTCGCCGCATCGCCCTTCACCGCCGCCATGCACAGCTGGTGCATCAGGCGCGGCGCGATGTTGGCGGTGACGCTCACGTTGCCCTGGCCGCCGCACAGCATCAGCGCCACTGCGGTCGGATCGTCGCCGGAATAGACCGAGAAACCCTTGGGGACGTCCCGGATGAGCCATTGCGCCCGCTCGATGTTGGCCGTGGCTTCCTTGATGCCGATGATGCCCGGCACCTCGGCCAGCCGCAGCACGGTCTCGTGCAGCAGATCGGCCACCGTGCGGCCCGGGACGTTGTAAAGGATGATGGGCAGGTCGCCCACCGCTTCGGCGATGGCCTTGAAGTGCTGGTACTGGCCTTCCTGCGTGGGCTTGTTGTAGTAGGGCACCACCTGCAGCTGGCAATCGGCGCCGACGCCGCGCGCGAACTTCGCCAGCTCGATGGCTTCGGCGGTGGAATTGGCGCCGCAGCCGGCCATGATCGGCACCCGGCCCCTGGATTGCTCCACGGAGACCCGGATGATTTCCTGATGCTCCTGCACCGTCACCGTGGGCGATTCACCGGTCGTGCCGACCACGCCGATGCAGTCGGTGCCTTCGGCGATGTGCCAGTCGATCAGCTTGCGCAGGCCAGGGTAGTCCACGCTGCCGTCTTCGAGCATTGGGGTGGCCAGCGCAACGATGCTGCCAGTGATCGGTGTCATGTCGGGTGTTGTGTGCGCAAACCGCGATTCTAACGAGTGCGCTGGAGCGGATATCTCGCGGGGACTTCCCCGTCGCCCGCCCGCACCGCGGCAATCCGCTGGACGAAGCGCGCCGGCGCGTCCAGGAAGCCATCTTCGTAGGCAACGATGCGCAGCGACTGGCAGGCCTGCAACAACTCGCCCGGGCGCAGCAGGAAGTCGGCACGCGAGGGCTTGCCGACGGTTTCGTTGCCGGCCGCGAAGGTCTCGTAGATCAGCGCGCCGCCGGGCGCGAGGCTGTCGACGAGGGTCGGCAGCAGCGCGCGCCAGAGATAGTTGGTGACGACTATGCCGCCGAAGCTGCGCCCCGTGAAAGGCCAGGGCCCGTTCTCGACATCGGCCAGCACCGCCTCGCCAGCCCCCTTCAGCGAATGGACCGCCTCCACCGAGCTGTCCACGCCGACCACGGGATGGCCGTTCGCGGCGAACCAGCGCATGTGGCGCCCGAATCCGCAGGCCACGTCCAGCACCGGCGCGGCGGGCGGCACCAGATGCGACCAGCGCTCGACCCAGGGGGAAACTGCTTCGGTTCCGTGCATCGTGTGCCTTTTACCCGGCGCGCGGTACCGCGCGTCTTGACGCCGTCAATGAAAGCAGGCCCAGACCTGCTCGGCCAGCGCGACCACGATGCTGGGGCGCGTGTACAGCGCGAACACCGCCAGCAGCAGCAGGATGGCCGCGCCATAGGCCAGCAGCTTGCGCTGTCCGGCGCTCACGTCACGCTCCTTGCGGCGCTGCGCCGCGAGCGATGGGTGCTTCGCGCACCGGCAGGTTCACCAGCGCCGCGAAGACACCCAGCGCAATGGCGATGTACCAGACGATGTTGTAGCTGCCGGTGCGGTCGTACAGCAATCCGCCCAGCCAGACCCCCATGAACGAGCCCACCTGGTGGCTGAGGAAGACGAAGCCACCGAGCATCGACAGGTGGGCGATGCCGAAGATCTGTGCCACCGTCGCGCTCGTCAGCGGCACCGTCGAAAGCCACAGCGCACCCATCACGCTGGCGAACACATACACCGACATCGGCGTCAGGGGCGCCCAAAGGAACAAGGCGATGGCGATCGCACGGCTGAGGTAAATCGCGGCGAGCAGCTTGCGCTTGGCAAGCTTCTGGCCGAGGCTGCCGGCGATATAGGTGCCGAACACGTTGAACAGGCCGATCAGCGCCAGTGCGTAGCTGGCCACCTGGGGCGACAGGCCACGGTCCTTCAGGTAGCTGGGCATGTGCACGCCGATGAACGCCAGCTGGAAGCCGCAGACGAAGTAGCCTGCCATCAGCATCTGGAAGCTGGGGTATTTGAAGGCTTCGCCCAGCGCTTGCAGGATCGTCTGTTCCCGGCGCGGCGCCGCGCCGCCGGCAAAGCCCGGCTCACGCAATCCGAAGGCGAGCGGCACGATCAGCAGCACGAACAGGCTCAATGCCAGCAGCGCCTGCTGCCAGCCGAAGCCGGAGATCAGGAAGCCTTCCACCGGCACCATCAGGAACTGTCCGAACGACCCGGCTGCGGCGGCGACGCCCATCGCCCACGAGCGCCGGGCAGGATCGATCTGGCGGCCGATGATGCCGTACACCACCGCGTAGGTGGTGCCCGCCTGCGCCGCGCCGATCAGCACGCCCGCGGTGAGGCCGAATACCAGCGCGTTGGGCGCCAGCGCCATGCCGGCCAGCCCCGCCGCATAGAGCAGCGCGCCCAGAGTCAGCACCCTGAACGCGCCGAAGCGGTCGGCCACCATGCCGGCAAAGATGCCGAAGAAGCCCCAGGCCAGGTTCTGGATTGCCAGCGCGAAGGCGAAAGTCTCGCGATTCCAGCCCTGGGCCTGTGTGACCGGCTGCAGCCACAGGCCGAAGCCGTGCCGGATGCCCATCGACAAGGTGACGATCGCGGCCCCGCAGGCGAGCACCTGAAGCGCGGAGAGCTGTCGGGCTGGGGTTTGCATCCAAATGACTATAGCGACAACGCCGGCGGTCTGCTCCCGGGCGGCCGGCGGCACGCTGTCCAGGCATCGCCCTCTTCAAGGTTTCCCCGTTTGACGCGGCGCCGAAAGCGCGACCACAATGACCCGCCAAATCCCGGGCAGTGCGGCCCACGCCCCCGCGGCAAAACAACCAAGGAGCAAAGATGACCAAGACCTACCGGCTGACCTGCCTGGCCGTTGCGCTGGGCTTCGTAACCGCAGCCATCGCGCAGCAGCCGCCGCCCGGCGCAGCGGCCGCGCCGTCTGACGGCGCGCCGCCACCGTCCTGGAAGCAAGGCATGGCGCCCGAGCACCAGAAGTCCGCCCTGCATCCGTTCGCGCCGCACCTCACCGGCCGCGCGGCGAGCGAGCTGGCGTTCGACAAGCTGCGCGTGCCGAAGGGATTCAAGGTGGAGGTCTGGGCCGACGGGATCCCCGAGGCAAGGTCCCTGGCGCTGGGCGACAAGGGCACGGTGTTCGTGAGCAACCGCAACCTGTCCAGTGTGTACGCCATCATCGACAAGGGCGGCAAGCGGGAAGTCAAGACGGTGCTGAAGGGCCTGAAGGCGCCCAATGGCATCGCGTTCGACAAGGGCACCTTGTATGTGGCGGAGCGCCACCGCATCACGCGTTACGACGGCATCGAGGACCGCCTGGACAACGCGGGCGAGGGCAAGGTGGTCGTCGACAACCTCGACCCGACGAACCAGCCCGGCCACTTCTGGAAATACCTGGTGATGGGCCCGGACGGAAAGCTGTACTTCAACATCGGCTCGCCGCAAAACATCACGATGCCGACGTACAACGAGGCCGCGATCATGCGGGTGGACCCGAAGACGGGCGTGCTGGAGAACTACGCGCAAGGCGTGCGCAACAGCGTCGGAATGGCCTTTCACCCGAAGACCCGCCAGCTGTGGTTCACCGAGCATGGGCGCGACTGGATGGGCAACGACATGCCCTCGGATGAACTCAATGTCGCCAAGACCAAGGGCCAGCATTTCGGCTTCCCGTACTGCCACCAGGGCGACACCCTCGACCCGATCTATGGCGGCAACCGCTCGTGCGACCAGTTCACCCCGCCCGTGGACAAGCTGGGCGGCCACGTCGCTCCGCTGGGCATGAAGTTCTACACCGGCAACATGTTCCCGGCGGAATACAAGAACACCATCCTCATCGCACAGCACGGCTCCTGGAACCGCGAATCCAAGCAGGGCTACAACGTGATCAGCGTCAGCGTCGATGCCGGCGGCAAAGTCACCAAGAAGCCGTTCGTCGAAGGCTTCCTGGAAAACCCCGCGGCCGACCCGCCGATGTGGGGCCGGCCCGTGGACATCCTTCAACTCAAGGACGGCTCGATCCTGTTTTCGGACGACTACAACGGGATCATCTACCGCGTGAGCTACGGCAAGCCCCAGCGCGGATGAGACGAGGCTGCATTTCCCCCGCGCGCGCGCCGCGGCCTGGAAGCGGGCGCGCAGGAAGGGGCGCGGTCATCGCGGCCGCGTTTTTCCTCGGCGCCTGGTTCGCGATGCCCGCCGGGGCAGGCGTGGAGGAGGGCCGCCAGAAGGCGCAGGCCTGCGTTGCCTGCCACGGCCCGGACGGCAACTCCCAGGCGCCGGCGTTCCCGTCGATCGCCGGGCAGCCGCGCCAGTTCATCGAGATGTCGCTGATCATGTTCCGCGAGGGGCGGCGCATCAACGAGGTGATGAAGCCCATCGTCGACAAGATGAGCAACGCGGACGTGCGCGACCTGGCGCAGTACTTTGCGGGGCAGACGATGGCCCCGCCGGCGCGAAAGCCGGACGCGGAGGTCGCGGCTCGCGGCCGCGAGATCACCGAAAAGAACAATTGCGTGCAGTGCCACGGGCCCAGGCTTACCGGCCAGCAGCACATTCCGCGGCTGGCAGGACAGCACAAGGAGTACCTGCTGGCCCAACTGAAGGGCTTCAAGGCCGCAAAGCGGGCCGACTTCGACGGCACCATGACTTCCGCCGCCCAGGCCCTCTCAGCCGATCAACTGGACCTGGTCGCGGATTACCTCAGCACCCTCTCGCCGCCCTGAAGGGCCTCGCCCGGCCGGGCTCTCTACAATCAAGAGTCCGATGGCCACAAAACTTCCCGCCGAATATTCCGAAGGTTCGATCCGTGTCTTGAAGGGCCTGGAGCCGGTCAAGCAGCGGCCCGGCATGTACACGCGCACCGACAATCCGCTGCACGTCATCCAGGAGGTGCTGGACAACGCCGCCGACGAGGCGCTGGCCAGTCACGGCAAGCGCATCAAGACCACGCTGCACACCGATGGCTCGGTGAGCGTCGAGGACGACGGCCGCGGCATCCCGTTCGGCTTGCATCCGGAAGAAAAGGCGCCGGTGATCGAGCTGGTGTTCACGCGGCTGCACACCGGCGGCAAGTTCGACAAGGGCAAGGGCGGGGCTTACAGCTTTTCCGGCGGCTTGCACGGGGTCGGTGTGTCCGTCACCAACGCGCTGGCCAAACGGCTGGAGGTGATCACGCATCGCGAGGGCCAGGTCGCGCGCATGGTGTTTGCCGGCGGTGACGTGATCGAGAATCTCCAGATACGCAAGCTGCAGGAAGGCGATCGCCGCCAAGGCACCACGGTCCGGGTCTGGCCCGATGCCAAGTATTTCGAATCGACGCAGCTCCCGCTGGCCGAACTGGCGCACCTGCTGCGCAGCAAGGCCGTGCTGATGCCGGGGGTGACGGTCTCGCTGGTCAACGAAAAGACCCGCGACACGCAGAGCTGGCAATACAAGGGCGGGTTGCGCGACTACCTGCTGCAGACGCTGACGGGCGATCCGGTGATCCCGCTGTTCGAGGGCGAGGGCTTTGCGCAGAACAACGACACCTTCGCGGAAGGCGAGGGCGCGCAATGGTGCCTCGCGTTCACCGAAGATGGGCAGGCCATGCGTGAGAGCTACGTCAACCTCATTCCCACCACCGCGGGCGGCACCCACGAAAGCGGCTTGCGTGACGGCGTGTTCACCGCCGTGAAGAGTTTCGTCGACCTGCACTCGCTGCTGCCCAAGGGCGTGAAGCTGTTGCCCGAAGACGTGTTCGCCCGCGCATCCTATGTGTTATCGGCGAAGGTGCTGGACCCGCAGTTCCAGGGCCAGATCAAGGAACGCCTGAATTCCCGTGACGCCGTACGGCTGGTCTCCAGCTTCGTGCGGCCCGCGCTCGAGCTGTGGCTCAACCAGCACGTGGAGTACGGGCGCAAGCTGGCGGAGTTGGCGATCAAGGCCGCGCAAAGCCGGCAGAAGGCCGGCCAGAAAGTGGAGAAGCGCAAGGGCTCGGGCGTGGCCGTCTTGCCCGGCAAGTTGACCGACTGCGAGAGCCGCGACCTGAGCCACAACGAAGTGTTCCTGGTGGAGGGCGACTCCGCCGGCGGCAGCGCCAAGATGGGCCGCGACAAGGAATGCCAGGCCATCCTGCCGCTGCGCGGCAAGGTGCTCAACACCTGGGAAGTTGAGCGCGATCGCCTGTTCGCCAACAACGAGATTCACGACATCGCGGTCGCCATCGGGGTCGATCCGCACGGCCCTGACGACACTCCTGACCTTTCCGGGCTGCGCTACGGCAAGATTTGCATCCTGTCGGACGCCGACGTCGACGGCTCGCACATCCAGGTGCTGCTGCTGACCTTGTTTTTCCGCCATTTTCCGAAGCTGATCGAAACCGGCCACCTGTTCGTGGCGCGGCCGCCGCTGTTTCGCGTGGACGCCCCGGCGCGTGGAAAAAAGCCCGCGGCCAAGACTTATGCGCTTGACGAGGGCGAATTGACCGCGATCCTGGACAAGCTGCGCAAGGAAGGCGTGCGCGAAGGCGCGTGGAACATCAGCCGTTTCAAGGGCCTGGGCGAGATGAGCGCGGAACAATTGTGGGAAACCACACTCAATCCGGACACCCGCCGCCTGCTGCCGATCCAGCTGGGTAAGCTGGACTTCGTGCAGACGCAGGACCTCATCACCAAGCTGATGGGCAAGGGCGAAGCCGCCGCCCGCAGGGAACTCATGGAATTGCACGGCGATGCCGTGGAGATCGACATCTGAGGCAAGCACCGTGACCGCCGTCAACTTCGCAGCCAGCTCACCTTCCCGCACCGCGGCGCGCGTGCGGTTGCGCCCGACCATGACCAGCGACCTGGAGTTCGTGCTGTCGCTGGAGCAGGACCCCGAGAACCTGGCCTTCATCACGCCGTGGGAACGGATCCAGCACGAGGCGGCCGTCCGCTTCCCCGACTTCCGGCACTTCATCATCGAGGGCGGTGAGGGCCTGGACGCGGTGGGCTTCCTGATTTTCATCGGTTGCCGCAGCCAGCATCAGTCGCTCGAGCTCAAGCGCATGGTGGTCGCCACCAAGGGCGCCGGTTACGGCCGCGCGGCGCTGCGAGTCGCCAAGAAAGTGGCCTTCGACGACCTGGGGGCGCACCGCTTCTGGCTGGATGTGAAGGCGCGCAATACCCGCGCCAAGGCCTTCTATGACAGCGAAGGATTCGTGGTCGAAGGCCAATTGCGCGAAGCAGTGAAGTTGGCGGAAGGCTTCGACTCCTTGATCGTCATGTCGATGCTCAAGCCCGAGTTCACCGGCCGCCGCGGCCTGGGATTGGAGCTGCGCGCATGATGCTGTTCGCGCGGCGTGTACTGAAGTCGTCCCTGGCCTGCGCGCTGCTCGCGCTGGGCCTGCTGCCGGCCGCGCACGCCGACGTGTGGGGCTACGTCGACGCCAAAGGCGTGGCCCATTTCGCGTCGGCCAAGCTGGACGAGCAGTACGAGTTGTTCTTCCGCGGCGGCGAAAGCTTTGACACCGCTTTAGGGCTGGCCAAGTCGGGCGAGAGGCCGTCAAGCGCACGCGCCGTGGCGGTGCCACGCGTGGCGCCCAAGCTCATCGCTTTCTTCGAGGTCTCGCCCAGCTTCAAGCAGGTGAAGCATCACCTGCGGGAAGCCGCGAAAGCGCAGGACATCGATTACGAACTGCTGCAGGCCCTCATCGCTACCGAATCGGGCTTCGACGCGGCCGCGGTCTCGCCCAAGGGCGCAGTGGGGCTGATGCAGGTCATGCCCGCCACCGCCCAGCGCTACGGCGTGACCAGCGACGCGAAGTCGGCGATCGGCAAGAAGCTGGTGGACCCGCGCACCAACATCCGCGCCGGAACGCGGTATCTGCGCTACCTCATCGACCTGTTCCCCGGCCGGCTCGACCTCGCGCTGGCCGCCTACAACGCGGGCGAGGGCGCGGTGCAAAGGGCGGGCAACAAGGTCCCCAACTTCCGCGAGACGCAGGACTACGTTGCCACCGTGATGCAGCTCTACGCCATGCTCAAGCCGACGGCCCCCTTCGGCCGGGGGAATGTTCCCGCGCGCGTGCGCATGGAGATGCCGGTGCATGCAGCGACCCTGGGCGGGGCGGCGGGCCGCGGCAATCTGCCGGCCGGCCAAGCGCCGGCGCTTCCGCTCGCACTCGCGCCGCAGGCCGACGGCAATATCGAACGTGAATGACGCTGCCGGTCGGCACCGAGCAGTAAGCCGCGGTATTGCCCAAGGTGCGAACCATGAGGGCCGCGCCGACTGCGACGCACGCGCTGGCACAGCCCGCCGGCGTACTCGGCTGACCCTTCCCTAATTCATTTTTTCTGTCTGCGAATTCAATGGAGCAAGACCTCATTTCCCTGGCCGACCCCGGCGACGGTGACGACACCGAGCTGGACCTGGGCGCTTACGCCCAGCGCGCCTACCTCGAATATGCGCTCAGCGTGGTCAAGGGCCGCGCCTTGCCCGATGTGTGCGACGGCCAGAAACCGGTTCAGCGCCGCATCCTGTATTCGATGGCGCGCATGGGCCTGGGTTACACCGGCACGGCGGGCGCGCGGCCCGTCAAATGCGCCCGCGTGGTGGGCGACGTGCTGGGCCGGTTCCATCCGCATGGCGACCAGGCCGCCTACGACGCGCTGGTGCGCATGGCGCAGGACTTTTCGCAGCGCTATCCGCTGGTCGACGGCCACGGCAATTTCGGCAGCCGCGACGGCGACGGCGCCGCGGCGATGCGCTATACCGAGGCGCGGCTGGCGCGCATCACCAACTTGCTGCTGGACGAGATTGACGAAGGCACGGTGGCCTTCATTCCCAATTACGACGGCAGCACGCAGGAGCCGCAGCAGCTGCCCGCACGCCTGCCGTTCGCACTGCTCAATGGCGCCAGCGGCATCGCCGTCGGCCTGGCCACCGAAATTCCCAGCCACAACCTGCGCGAAGTGGCCGATGCCTGCGTCGCCCTGATCAAGAATCCCAAGCTGGGCGACGACGAGTTCGCGCGGCTGCTGCCGGGTCCCGACTATCCGGGCGGCGGCCAGATCATCAGCACCGCCGCCGATATCGCCGAGGCTTATCGCACGGGCCGCGGTTCGTTGAAGGTGCGGGCGCGCTGGAAGATCGAGGAACTGGCGCGCGGCCAGTGGCAGCTGGTGGTCAATGAGCTGCCGCCGGGCGTGAGCGCGCAGAAGGTGATGGAGGAAATCGAGGAGCTCACCAATCCCAAGGTCAAGGCCGGCAAGAAAGCCGTGTCCCAGGACCAGGTGCAGCTGAAGCAGGCGGTGCTCGCCGTGGTGGACACGGTGCGCGACGAATCGAGCAAGGACGCCGCGGTGCGTATCGTGTTCGAGCCGCGCACCAGCCGCATCGAGCAGTCCGAACTGATCACGACCCTGCTGGCCCACACCAGCCTCGAAAGCTCCTCGCCGATCAACCTCACCTCGATCGGGCTGGACGGCAAGCCCGTGCAGAAATCGCTGCGCCAGATGGTGCTGGAATGGATCGAGTTCCGCCAGGCGACCATCGAGCGGCGCTCGCAGCATCGGCTCGGCAAGGTGCTCGATCGCATGCACATCCTCGAGGGGCGGCAGCTGGTGTTGCTGAACATCGACGAAGTGATCGCGATCATCCGCCGCAGCGACGAGCCCAAGGCAGCGCTGATCGCGCGCTTCAAGCTCAGCGACCGGCAAGCCGAAGACATCCTGGAAATCCGCCTGCGCCAATTGGCGCGGCTGGAAGCCATCAAGATCGAGCAGGAATTGAAGGAGCTGGGCGAGGAGCGCAAGAAGCTCGAGGAAATCCTGGGCAGTCCCGCTTCGCTGCGTCGCTTGATGGTGCGGGAGATCGAGCAGGATGCGAAGCAGTTCGCCGACGAGCGCCGCACGGTGATCCTCGCCGACAAGCGGGCGGTGGCGGAGGTGAGGCTGATCGACGAGCCGGTGACCGTGGTGGTGTCGCAGAAGGGCTGGGTCCGCTCGCGGCAAGGACACGGACATGAAGCGGCGAGCTTCGCCTTCAAGGCGGGCGACGGCTTGTATGCGGCGTTCGAGTGCCGCACGGTGGACACGCTGCTGGCATTCGGCAGCAAGGGGCGCGTCTACACGGTGCCCGTCTCGACATTGCCGGGTGCGCGCGGCGACGGCCAGCCCGTGACCACCTTGATCGAACTCGAGCCCGGCACGCACCTGGCGCATTACTTCGCCGGAGCGCCAAGTGCCTGGTTGCTCTTGAGCAGTTCCGGCGGCTATGGCTTCCTGGCCACCGTGGAAAACATGATGTCGCGCCTGAAAGCCGGCAAGGCATTCATCAGCTGTGGCGAGGGCGAGACCGTGTGCCGGCCGTCGCCCGCGAATGTGCCGCCCCAGGCGCCGGCGACCCACATCGCCTGCGCGTCTACCGGCGGACGCATCCTGACTTTCGACATCGCAGAACTCAAGCCGATGACCAACGGCGGGCGCGGCCTGATGCTGATCCAGCTGGAAGCCAAGGACACCCTGGCGGGCGCCGCGGCTTACACGCGCAGCGTCCGCATCTCCGGCGTCGGGCGTGGCGGCAAGGAGCG
>JAQGMT010000071.1 GCA_028292185.1 Ramlibacter sp.
GATGACGGTGCTTCGCAGCAAGGGCGCGGTGATCAGGCGCAGGGTGTTCAGCCGGCTCGCTCCCAGGATACGGCTGGCTTCCTCCAGCTCCGGATGGATGCCGTGAAACGCAGCCGACATCTGTTGATAGCCGGCCGGCATTTCGATGGTGAGGAACGCGATCAGCAGTATCCACAACGTTCCATAGAGCATCAGGTGCGGATGCGAATACGTGAGGAACACCCCGACGCCCAGCACGATCCCGGGAATTGCAACCGGCGCTGTCGCCAGCATTCCCAGCATGTGCGCGCCGCGCACCGGGCTGCGCGACACCATGTACGCCGCCATCAGTGCGATGCCGGTGCCGATGGTCGCCGTCGCGAAGCCCAGCAGGAAGGTGTTCCACATCGCCAGCCGCGTGGCCGAGAACTCGAAGAAGACGAAGTTGAAATTACGCAGCGTGAGCGTGTCCCAGGTGAGCGGCTCGGACACGTTGTGCGTCAATGCGGTCTTCAGCAAGGCCGCATACGGCAGGATCACGGTGAGCGACAGCACCAGCACGACGAAGGCGATCGCCAGCGGCTTCCATGCGCCCAGCGCGGTGATGCGCGGCGCGCCGCTCTTGCCGCCCAGCACCGTGTAGCCCCTGCGGCCCAGCACCCAGTTCTTGCCTTGCAGCAGCAGCACCGTGATCAGCAACAAGGGCAACGCGGCCGCCGCGGCCAGCCCGGGCTTGGGCGGAAACTGGAACAGGCTCCAGATCTTGGTGGTGATCACGTGGAAGCCGGCGGGCAGCGCCAGGATGGCGGGCGAGCCGAACATCGTCAGCGCCTGCAGCACCGCGATCAGCGATCCCGCGAGCACCGCGGGCAACACCAGGGGCAGCGTCACTCGGCGCAAGGTGGTCGCCGCGCGTCCGCCGAGGATGGACGATGCGTCCTCAAGGTCCGAAGGCACGTTGTCCAGGCCGTTGGCCACCAGCGTGAACACATAGGGAAACGTGTAGCAGGCGATGGCGAACACCAGCCCGGGGAAGGTGTAGATGTCGACCAGGTGCGCGTCCGCTTCGGCGCCGGTCAGGTAGCGGTAGAGGACGTTGATCAGGCCGCTGTTGGGCTCGGCCAGGATCTCCCACGCAATCGCTCCAAGGAATGGCGGGGTCACGAACGACGCCATCACCAGCGCGCGCACCACGCGACGGCCCGGCAGGTCGGTGCGCGAGGCGAGCCACGCCAGCGGTGTCGCAAACACGCAAGACAACACGCCCACGCCCAGCGCCATGGCGATGGCCACCAAAAATGGTTTGCGCAAGGTGGCGTCGCTGACCAGCGCCGCGAAATTCGCGGTGGTGAAGACGCCGTCCTTATCGACCAGGCTGTAGTACAGCAGCCAGGACAGCGGCAGCACCACCAGCACGGCCAGCGCCAGGGCCAGCACGATGAATGCCGGCCGGAACAGGTCGATGCGCAATGCGGGCTTGGGGACGGCGCCGGCTATCGAGGCGGTCATCGCCTCAGGTTCCGAAATACTCTTCGTATTTCTTCTTGATGGTTTCCACCTGTCCCTCGAGCGCGACCGGATCGGAGTTGAGCAGCTTGATCTGCGCCAGCGGCACGCGGCCGGCCTTTTCCTTCACTTCCCGGTGGAACGAGCGCAACCCGCCGACGTCGCTGTTGGACTGCTGGGCTTCGCGCGTGAACATGAAGTGATAGAACAGCTTGCCGGCGTTCGGATGCGCCGCGTTCTTCAGCAGCGCCGCGTTGCCGATCACCATGGTGCTTCCATCGGTGGCGTACACCGGCTCGATCGGCGAGCCGCTCTCCTTGAGCAGGAACACGTTGTACTCGTTGCCGTCCGCCATCACCGCGCGCTCGCCTTGCGCCAGCTTCTTGGGCGGCTCGGTGGAGGATTGCACCTGCATCACTTTTTGCTTACCGAGCTTTTCGAAGAAGGGCCAGCCCAGCGACTGGCTCAGGGCCTGCGTGTCGGTCATGATCGTGCCGCTGTAGCCCGGGTGCGCCTTGACCATCTTGCCCTGCCACTTGGGGTCGAGCAGGTCGGCGTGGCTCTTGGGGGCGTCTTCCTTCTTCACCAGCTTGGTGTTGTAGGCGATCACCGAAAGGTGCAGCCGATAGGCCGCGAACTGGCCGTCGGCGTCACGCCCTTCCTTGGGCCAGAACTTGGCGACGTCGGACGGCACCGCCGCCTGCAACCAGCCGTTTTTCTTGAACTGAACGAAGTGAACGGCGTCGGACGTTTCAATCACGTCCACGGTGTAGATCTTGCTGCCGTATTCCTGGTTGATGCGCTGGAAGATGCGCTCGGCGCCGGAGCGCTCGACCTGCACCTTGATGCCCGGGTATTTGGTTTCGAAGGCCTTGGCCAGCCCTTCGGCCACCTTCACGTCGGTGGCCGAGTACCAGACCACCTTGCCTTCCTTGACGGCGGCGGCGACCAGCTGCGGGGTGACGTCGTAGGGCGCAGGCGCTTGTGCGGCGGCGAGCCCGGGTGCACCGGCGGCTGCGGCGGCGACGGCAATGGCCGCAATGGCTGATTTCGCTGACATGGGATGTCTCCTGTGGGTCTTGTTCACTGCAAATGCGCCCTGGATTCTCCAAGGCGCCCCCTGGGGTGTCAACAGAGACGGCATGGCGTAAACACCATAGAAATTGGTGTACGCCTGCGCCGCGGGCCGATGCTCAGGGTTTGGTGCCGACCATATCACCTGCGCGCACCCACTGGTCGAACTGCTCCGGGGTGACGTAGCCGGTGGCCACCGCCGCTTCGCGCAGGCTGGTGCCTTCTTGATGCGCTTTCTTGGCGATCTTCGCCGACTTGTCATAACCGATGTGCGGATTCAGCGCCGTGACCAGCATCAGCGATCGGTCCACCAGTTCGGCGATGCGTTCGCGATTGGGCTCTATCCCCACCGCGCAGTGATCGTTGAAGCTGGCGATGCCATCGGCCAGCAGGCGCACGCTTTGCAGGAAGTTGTACGCGATCATCGGGCGGAACACATTCAGCTCGAAGTTGCCCGACGCGCCGCCAAAATTCACGGCGACGTCATTGCCGAACACCTGGCAGCACAGCATGGTGACCGCCTCGCTCTGCGTCGGGTTCACCTTGCCGGGCATGATCGAGGAACCGGGCTCGTTCTCGGGGATGCTCAGCTCGCCGATGCCGCTGCGCGGTCCGCTGGCCAGCCAGCGAATGTCGTTGGCGATCTTCATCATGCTGGCGGCCAGCGTCTTCAGCGCGCCGTGCGCGTGTACCAGCGCGTCGGCCGCGGCCATCACTTCGAACTTGTTGGGAGCCGTGACGAAGGGCAGCCCGGTCAGGCGCGCCAGTTCCGCAGCGACTTTTTCCGCGTAACCTGCCGGCGCGTTCAGCCCGGTGCCCACCGCGGTCCCGCCCAGCGCGAGCTCGCACAAATGCGGCAGCGCGCCGTGCAGATGCCGGTCCGCCTGCTCCAGTTGCGCGACATAGCCCGAGAACTCCTGGCCCAGCGTGAGCGGCGTCGCGTCCTGCAGATGCGTGCGGCCGATCTTCACGATGTCCATGAAGTCCGCCGACTTGGCGGCCAGGCTGGCCTTGAGCTTCATCAGCGAAGGCATCAGCCGGTTGCGGATGGCCTCCACCGCCGCGACGTGCATCGCCGTGGGGAACACGTCGTTCGACGACTGGCTCTTGTTGACGTCGTCATTCGGATGCACCAGCCGCGCTTCTCCGCGCTCGCCGCCCAGCAACTCGCTGGCGCGATTGGCCAGCACCTCGTTCACGTTCATGTTGGTCTGGGTGCCGGAGCCGGTCTGCCACACCACCAGCGGGAATTCATCGTCGTGCTTGCCCGCCAGCACTTCATCGGCCGCGGCGATGATCGCTGCGGCCTTGTTGTCTTCGAGGATGCCCAGCAGGTGGTTCACCACGGCGGAGGAGCGTTTGATCTGCACCAGCGCGCGGATGATTTCTTTCGGCTGGCGTTCACCCGAGATATCGAAGTTCTGCAGCGAACGCTGGGTCTGGGCGCCCCACAGGCGCTCGGCAGGGACCTCGATGGGGCCGAAGGTGTCGCGTTCGATTCGATGTGGCATGGTCGGGCTCTGTTAATAGTGACGAGTCGCTTTCCACCATAGGTTACCGTAGCTTGCACCTCCAAAAAACGGCGCGCCTAACATTTCCCGAAACAGCTTTCTAACTTCGACACGAAGGAGACCGACGTGACGAAACTGATTGCGATAGGCATGGTTTTGATGCTGGCGGCGTGTGGAGGCGGCGGCGATGGCTCGGCAAGCAGCGTGGCAAGCCCCGCGCCCGCCGTGCAAGCGCTGAGAGGCAAGCCGGCGGCATCGGCTCCCGACCTGGTCCCTCAGCCATCGTCCGTGGTGAACACGACGATCCCCGG
>JAQGMT010000255.1 GCA_028292185.1 Ramlibacter sp.
CCGGCGCTCGTCCCGCGGGAGTCGCGGCTGGAAGCGCGCGAGCGAATGCTGGCGGACGGCAGCGTCGACACGCCGCTGGACGAAGCCAGTGTGCTGGCCGCGGGACGGCAGCTGGTGGACCAGGGCATCGAATCGGTCGCGATCGCCTTCCTGCATTCGTACGCGAACCCGGCCCACGAGCGGCGGGCGCGCGACCTGCTGAAGGACGCATTCCCGCAGCTCTACGTCTCCATCTCCAGCGAGGTGTCGCCGCAAATCCGCGAATACGAGCGCACCTCCACCACGGCGGCGAACGCTTACGTGCTGCCCATGGCCGACCGCTATCTCGAGAGCCTGGAGAGCCGGCTCAAGCAGCTGGGCATCACCTGCCCGCTGCTGATGATGCTGTCCAACGGCGGCCTCACGCACGTCGGCGAGGCCCGCCGGTTCCCCGTGCAGTTGCTCGAATCGGGCCCAGCCGCCGGTGCGATCGCCGCGGCCTATTTCAGCAAGCGCTCGGGCATCGGCAACGTGCTGGCCTTCGACATGGGCGGCACCACTGCCAAGCTGGCGATCGTCGAGGACAACCAGCCGCTGCTCGCGCACAGCTTCGAAGCGGCGCGCGAGAAGCGCTTCGCCACCGGCAGCGGGCTGCCGATCAACATCGCGACCGTGGAATTGATCGAGATCGGCGCGGGCGGCGGCAGCATCGCGCACCTGGACGGGATGAACCTGCTGAAAGTCGGCCCGCGCAGCGCGGGCTCGCGTCCCGGCCCGGCTTGCTACCAGCGCGGCGGCACGCTGCCCACCGTCACCGATGCCAACCTGCTCCTGGGCCACCTCGACGCCGACACTTTCGCGGGCGGCACGATGAAGCTGTCGGCCAAGGCCGCGCGGGCCGCGTTGCGCGCGAGCTCGGAGGCCCTTGGCACCGCCACCGAGAAGACCGCGGACGGCGTGCTCGCCGTGGTCAACGAGAACATGGCGGCCGCCGCGCGCGTGCACGTGGCCGAGCGCGGCTTCGATGCATCGCGGTTTGCGCTGCTCGTGACCGGCGGCGGCGGGCCGCTGCATGGCTGCGACGTCGCGCGCCGCCTGGGCATCACGCGCGTGGTCTGCCCGCCCGGCGCCGGCGTGGCTTCCGCCCTCGGCCTGCTGATCGCGCCGGCGCGGGTGGATCGCGCCATGACGCTGGCACGCAGCCTCTCGGCCGTGACGCCGGAGGCCCTGGAGTCCGCGTTCGCCAAACTGGAAGCCGATGCGGCGAGCGTCATGAAGGACACACTTGTGGCCGGTGCGAGTTATCGGTTCGAGCGCAACGCCGACATTCGCTTCGTCGGCCAGGGATTCGAGCTGATCACGCGGCTGCCCGATGGCCCCTTCGATGCCGGCACGCCTGCGCAAATCCGCGAGGCATTCGCCGCCGCCTACGGACGCGTGTTCAGCCAGGTGCCTCCGGTACAGAACATCGAGCTGATGAACCTGCGGGTCGCGGCGATCGAGACCGGCGTGGACCGTCCGCTCAACCTGACAGCCAGCGGCCGCGAGGCCTGGAAGCCGGGCGCCGGCAACCGCGACGTCTGGCAACCGGCCCAGGACAAATGGCGCAACGTCGAAACCCGTCCGATCGAGACGATGAAGGACGTGCAGCGGCTGGTCGGTCCGGCCATCGTCGAGGACGCTTCCTCCACCCTGGTCATTCCGGCCGGCGCGACTGCCTGGCGCGATGCCGCGGGCAATCTGATCGTCGACCTCCAACCGCAATCGCACGCGGATTGATCCGAAAAATGCAGCACCCTTTTTCCTGCACGCGGGTCGGCCGCAACGGCCGGCACCATTTCTTCGGCTACTACAACAAGTCGAACTGGGATCCGTCCGGACGCTACCTGCTTGCGCACGAAGTTCCGTGGCGGGACGCGCAGCTGACGCCCGAACTGGTAGCCAAGGTCGGCTACTTCGATATCAAAGACGGCGGAGATTTCCGCGCCGTCGGCGAAACGCGCAGCTGGAACTGGCAGATGGGCTCCCAGCTTCAGTGGCTGGGCGGCTCCGGCGGGCGCAAGATCATCTACAACGTGCGCACCGCCGATCCGACGGCGCGCTACCCCTTCTTCGGCGCGGAGATCCGCGACATCGATACGGGCGCAAGCCGCGTGCTGCCGATGCCGGTCTATGTCGTGGCGCCCAACGGCGAATGGGCCTTGACGGTCGACTACCGCAGGCTGTACGTCACGCACGAGACCATCGGCTATCCGGGCGACACCGTGCCACCCAGGCCGTGCCTGTGCCCGGGCGATGACGGTATCTGGCAGATGGACGTGCGCACGGGTGAAACCCGGCTTGCGGTCAGCTACGCGCGGCTTGCGGCTTTCCATCCGCGCGGGTCGATGGAAAAAGCGATCCACTGGGTCAGCCACATCGAGGTGGATCCCTCGTCATCGCGGGTGCTGTTCCTGCACCGCTGGACCGAACGCGTGAAGGATGAGACGTGCTTTCTGCATCGACTCATCACCATGGCGCCCGACGGCTCCGACCTGCGGCTGCTGGAATGCTCCGACCACCCACTGCCGCAGCTCGCCGCCGACTTCGACCCGGCCGCGGTCGGCACCTTCGACTACGAGAAGTCGGAGTGGCAGATCTCGCATCCGCTGTGGCGGCAGGACGGCGAGATCATCGTCTGGGGACCGCATGCGGGACGTATCGGCTACCACCTGTACCACGATCGCGAGGGCGGCGAGGTGCGTGTGATCGGCGACGGGGTGCTCACCGAGAACGGCCACATGACGTTCTCGCCGGTCAACCCGCGCTGGCTGCTGAGCGACACCTACCCCGACAGCACGACGGACGAACGCATCCTGTTCCTGTTCGACATGGACACCGGACAGCGGCACGATCTGGGCAGCTTCTACGCCGATCCGAAGCTGTCGAAGGAAAACCGCTGCGACCTGCATCCGCGCTGGCGCCCGGACGGCCTGCAGGTGAGCATGGACTCGATGCACGAGCAAGACCGAGAGATGTACGTGGTGGACGTGTCGCGCCTCGTGCAGCAATGATGAACCCCGATCCCCACTCCAGGAACCCCCAATGACCCACCCTCGCTCGCGGCAACTGCCGACCCGCCGTACCTTCGTCGGGGCCATCGCCGCCGGTGTGGCCTTCCCCGCGACGCTGGTGCGTGCGGCCGAAACTTTTCCGGCCAAGCCGCTGCGGATCATCGTACCGTTCGCTCCGGGAGGCAGCGTCGACATCTCGGCGCGCGTGCTCGCAATTCCGCTGTCCGAAGAACTGGGCCAGCCGGTGCTGGTCGACAACCGGGTGGGAGCCGGTGGCCGCATCGGGGGATCGGCAGTGGCCAAGTCGGCGCCTGACGGCTACACCCTCTTGGCCGGCTCGAGCGGATCCCTCACCGCCATGGAAGCCGTCGCGAAGTCGATGCCCTACCACGTGCTGCACAATTTTGTGCCGCTCACCTTGATCAACATCACGCCGATGGCGGTGGTGGCCGGCCGCGGATCGACGGCGAAGGACCTGCCCGAGCTGATCGCGTCGGCCAAGGCGAACCCGGGCAAGATCGGCATCGGCTCGGCCGGCCTGGGCAGCTCCAACCACCTGGCGATCGAGTTGCTGCAGGCCGTCAGCGGGGCCCAGTTCCTCCACGTCCCTTACAAGGGCAGCGGCCAGGCGCTCACGGATCTCCTGGGCGGGCAGATCCCCATCATGGTTGACCAGATCGCATCTTCACTCGGCTATGTGAAGCAAGGCCAGCTGCGGGTGCTGGCCGTCATGAGCGACAAGCGCTCGCCCTTCCTGCCCGATGTGCCGTGCACGGCCGAACTGGGTCTGCACGGTGTCGAGGCTGCGTCGTTCACCGGCATACTGGCCCCGGCCGGTCTGCCGGAGCCCGTGCGGGCCCGGCTCGAAGCGGCGATCATCAAGGTGTCGAGCCGGCCGGAGGTGGTCCAGCGCTTCAAGGAGCTCGGCGCGGAGCCGCGTGCGGTCGGCACCGCGGGGTTTTCCGCTTTCCTGCAGTCGGACCTGAAGAAATGGCAGGAGGTCGCGGCCAAAGCCCAGATCTCCATCGAATAAGGACACGGACATGGACAACAACGTCATTCGAATCGGGCTGGTCGTTCCGCCGGGAAATGTGGCGATGGAGCGCGAGCTTCCCCAATACCTGCCGCACGGGGTGGCCATGAACGTGAACCGCTTGTCACGCCCGACGCCGGCGGTGACGAAGGAATCGCTGCTGGCCATGGTCGGATCGCTCGACCAGGCGGTGCGCGACCTGACTTTTTGCTACCCCAAGCCCAGCGCCTTCATCTACGGCTGCACCAGCGGCAGTTTCG
>JAQGMT010000265.1 GCA_028292185.1 Ramlibacter sp.
TGCGGCAGGATCACGCTCTGCTTGCCGTCCACCACGGCGGAGTCGATTTCCACGCCCCGATTGATCGGCCCCGGATGCATCACGATGGCGTCGGGCTTGGCGAGCGCCAGCTTTTCCGCGGTGAGGCCGTAGCTTTTGAAGAATTCCTGCGACGAGGGCAGCAGCGCGCCGCTCATGCGCTCGTTCTGCAAGCGCAGCATGATGATCACATCGCAGCCGCGAATGCCTTCTTCGAGCGTGTGGCACACCCGCACGCCCATCTGCGCCATGTCGCCGGGCACCAGCGTCTTGGGGCCGACCACCCGCACCTCGGCGCAACCCAGCGTGGTGAGTGCATGAATATCGGAGCGCGCGACGCGCGAGTGCAGCACGTCGCCGACGATCGCCACCGTGAGATTGGCGAAGTCTTTCTTGTAGTGCCGGATCGTGTACATGTCCAGCAGGCCTTGCGTCGGATGGGCGTGACGGCCGTCCCCCGCATTGATCACATGCACATGCGGCGCGACGTGTTGCGCGATGAGGTAGGGCGCGCCCGATTCGCTGTGGCGCACCACGAACAGGTCCGCCGCCATCGCCGACAGGTTGGCGATGGTGTCCAGCAGCGACTCGCCTTTCGATGCCGAGGAGCGCGCGATGTCCAGGTTGATCACGTCGGCCGAAAGCCGCGTCGCGGCGATCTCGAAGGTGGTGCGGGTGCGCGTGGAGTTCTCGAAGAACAGGTTGAACACGCTCTTGCCGCGCAGCAGCGGCACCTTCTTCACTTCACGATCGCTCACGCTGACGAAGCTCGCCGCCGTATCCAGGATGTGCGTGATGATCGAACGTGGCAGGCCCTCGATCGACAGCAGGTGAAGCAGCTCGCCGTTCTTGTTGAGTTGTGGGTTTCGCTTGTAGAGCATCGGGTGCGAGCCTTGGTTCAGGGGCCCTCGATCTGGAAACTGAATTTACCCGCGTCGTCGCGCGCGAGAGCCAGCGACTGGGAGGCGGGCAGCGTGACGCGCGCGGCGGCATAGTCGGCCTGCACCGGCAGTTCGCGCCCGCCGCGATCCACCAGCACCGCCAATTTCACGCTGGCGGGCCGGCCGTAGTCGAACAGTTCGTTGAGCACGGCGCGGATCGTGCGCCCGGTGTAGAGCACGTCGTCCAGCAGGATGATGTGCGCGTCGTTCACGTCGAAGCCGAGCTGCGTCTGCTGGCCGGCGCCGGACAAGCCGCGCTTGGAGAAGTCGTCGCGATGCATCGCCGAGGAGATGACGCCCGCCTCGCCCGGCAACTGCAAGTCGCCGTGCAGACGCTGCGCCAGCCAGGCGCCGCCGGAAGTGATGCCGACCAGGCGCGTGTCCGGCGCGCGCAGTTGCTGCACGCCCCCCAACAACTCCCGATACAGTGCCTCCGCATCCAGAATCAGGGCCCCCACGCTTGGCGCTGACGCGCCTGCGCTGCCCCCCGAGGTGGCTCTCGCGCCTTGGGGCGGCCCGGCGTCGCTCGGACTACTCACGGCAAACTCCTCAAGAACTGTTCAAGAATGACGCAGGCGGCGCCCGCGTCCGCATCGGCTGCGCCTTGTGCCAGCGCTTCGGTGGTGCTGTAACGCTCGTCCACCTCGAACACCGGCAGCTTCAGGCGGCTGCGCAACTGGCGCGCGAATTTCTTCGCGCGCAGCGTATTGTCATGGCTGGCGCCATCGGGGTGGAAGGGCACGCCCACCACCAGCGCATCGGGCTGCCATTCACGCACCAGCGCCTCCACGGCAGTCAGCCTGGCCTGCGCCTGTGCGGCCTTGATGGTGGCGCGCGGGGTGGCGGTTCGCAGCAGGCGATTGCCCACGGCGACGCCGGTGCGCTGAGTGCCGTAATCTAATGCGAGAAAAGTCTGGAAGTGGGAGGGAACGTCGGGCGAAGCCGCGAGGCTCATGCGTGCCCGGCCTCACCGGACAGCATCCAGGACTGCAGGCCCAGCAGCGACAGCGCCTTGTCGTAGCGCTCGTCGACCGGCGTGTCGAAGATCACCGAAGCGTCGGCGCCCACCGTCAACCAGCTGTTCTCCGCCAATTCGGATTCGAGCTGGCCTTCGCCCCAGGCCGAGTAGCCGAGCGACACCAGCACCTTGCGCGGGCCGGCGCCGGTGGAAAGCGCTTCCAGCACGTCCTTGGAAGTGGTCATCTCCAGGCCGCCGGGAATGGTCATCGTGGCCGCGTAGACAGGCTCTTCGGGGGCCGCGTCGGCCGCGAACACCGCTTCGTGCAGCACGAAGCCGCGCTCCGTCTGCACCGGGCCGCCCTGGAACACCGGCGTGCCGGCCAGGTCGCCACGGCCCAAAGGCAGCTCGACTTTCTGGAACAGGTGCTGAAGCTGGATGTCGCTGGGCTTGTTGATCACCAGGCCCAAGGCGCCGCGGGCGCTGTGCTCGCAAAGGTAGACCACGCTTTTGGCGAAGGCCTCGTCCTGCAGGCCCGGCATCGCGATAAGGAAGTGATGCGTCAGGTTGATGGAGTCGGCATCGGCGGGCATGAACTCCATTTTAGCCCGACCTCTGACCTGGCGTCGTAAACCTGTCGCGCCGCGAGCGCGCTGTGGTTTCGACGCGACCCGCCGCCCGCGGGCACTACATCAGCGCTTCAGGCGAGCACCGCCGCGCTCACGTAGTGCCTGACCAGGCTGAGGAGTTCTTCTTCGGAGTAGGGCTTGCCCAGGTAGTGGTCGACGCCCAGTTCCTTGGCGTGCTCGCGGTGCTTTTCGGCGATGCGCGAGGTGATCATGATGATCGGCAGGTGCTTGAGCTTCGCGTCCGCGCGGATGTTGCGCGCCAGGTCGAAGCCGTCCATGCGCGGCATCTCGATGTCCGACAGCACCACCGTCGGCCGCTCATCGGCCAGCCGCTCGAGCGCCTGCAGGCCGTCGGCCGCGAGCGCCACGCGATAACCTTCGCGCTGCAACAGCCGCTGCGTCACGCGGCGCACGGTGATCGAGTCGTCCACCACCAGTACCAGCGGAATCTGAGGCGCCACCGGCAGCTCGGGCAGCGTCGTGACGTTCTGCCCCAGTACATCCGACTGCGCGTGATCGGCACTGAGCTGGCGCGCTTGCTCGCCATACACCGTGGTGAGCGCCACCGGGTTGTAGATCAGCACCACGGCGCCAGAGGCCAGCACCGTCATGCCGGCCAAGCCGGGCAGGCGGGCCAACTGCGGGCCGAGGTTCTTCACCACCACTTCCTGGTTGCCCAGCACTTCGTCGACGTGCATGGCGACGCGCTGGGCGGCGCTGCGGAACACCACCACCGGCATGGTCTTGGCTTGCGGCTCGTTGCTGCGCTGCGATGCTTGCAACAAAGCGCCGGACCAGAAGAAAGGCACCTGCTCGCCGCCAATCTCGAACGTGCCGCTGTTGTAGGCTTGCTGCACCTCTTTGGCGGGCGCCCGGCGCACGATCTCGACCAGGTTGGCCGGAACGCCCACCGACAGGGTGCCGCTGCGGATCATCACCACCTGCGTCACCGCGGTGGTCAGCGGCAGCACCAGCTTGAAATGGGTGCCGCG
>JAQGMT010000322.1 GCA_028292185.1 Ramlibacter sp.
CCGTCAACCCGCGCTATCCGGATGCGCCTGTGGTGCCCCGAACCGTGCTGCTCAATCCGCTCATCACCCCGATCGGCAGCGAGGAAGAAGAGGGCTGGGAGGGCTGCCTGTCGGTGCCCGGACTGCGTGCGATGGTGCCGCGCTGGGCGCGCATCCGGTACACCGGCTTCGACCAGTATGGCGACGCGATCGATCGCACCGCGGAGGGCTTCCACGCGCGGGTGGTGCAGCACGAATGCGATCACTTGATCGGCAAGCTCTATCCGATGCGGATCCGCGATTTCAGCAAGTTCGGTTTCACCGAAGTGTTGTTTCCCGGTCTGGACGCGCAAGACGACTGAAGTTCGGTCGCTACCGGCGATCGGTAGCCCACGCCAATGGCGCGCGTACAACGAGCGCTGCACCGCAGAGGCAGTGCAGGCGCGGCTAGCGCGAGAAAACCCGGCGTAATCGATACTTCAGGCGAGGCTTGTAAGGCTGTCGGTGTACTTGTATTAGCTCATGGCAGAGATAACATCTCGGCGGTACTACATAAGACAGAAAGTCAGGGCATGGTCGCAACAACTTCTCGAGCGTATTCCCAAGCTCACCACAATAGCCACCAATGACGCGGCGCCCCGCCGCCCTGACGGAGTTGCAGCCGCGCGCGAGGATGCAATTGCTGGTGTTCTGCCTGGATGGCCAGCGCTATGCCCTGGACCTCGCCTCGGTGGAACGCGTCGTGCAGGCGGTCGAACTAACCCCTTTGCCCGGGGCGCCGGCCATCGTGGCAGGCGCCATCGATGTAAAAGGCCGGATACTGCCGGTACTGTGCCTTCGCCGGCGCATGGGCCAGCCGCCTCGTGAGGTCGTTCCATCCGATCAGTTGCTGATCGCCCAAATCCGGGAGCGCACGGTCGCCCTGCTGATCGATGCGGCGCAGGGCTTGATCGAATGCGAAGCTTCGGCCATCGCCGACCCGGCCGCCATCGTTCCGGGCCTCGAGTCGTTCCAGGGGGTGGTCCAACTTGCGGATGGCCTGGTACTGATTCACGACCTGGAAAAGTTTCTGGCCGCCGACGAGGCGCTGGCTCTGGATTCCGTGATGGAGCCGGTCGAATGACCGAGAGCGAGCTGCGGCCAGACCAGCTGTCGCAACTCGGCGGCTTGATCGCGCGCACGATCGGGCTGCATTTTCCGCGTGAGCACTGGGACGACCTGCGGCGCGGCTTGGCCGGCGCGGCTCATGAATTCGGTATTGGGAGCATCCAGGCGTGCGTCGCCTGGATGCTGTCGAGCCCGCTGACGCAGGCACAGATTCAAGTGCTGGCCGCCCACTTGACGATCGGCGAAACGTATTTCTTCCGGGAGCCGCAAACGCTCAACGCACTTGCCACGCACGTCCTGCCCGAGCTGATCCGTGCCCGCCAAGGCGAGCGGCGGCTGAGGATCTGGAGCGCGGCGTGCTGCAGCGGTGAAGAACCGTATTCGCTCGCCATCCTGCTGCATGAGGCGTTGCCTGATCTGGACCGCTGGAATGTGACGATCACCGCGACCGACATCAATGCGCGCGCCCTGCGCAAGGCAGCCGAAGGCAGCTATGGCGAGTGGTCGTTCCGAGATGCCCCCGCCGGGCTGAAAGAGCGCTATTTCAACCGCAGCCCCAACGGCCGCTACGTCATCGCTCCCCATATCCGCAAGCTGGTGACTTTTGCCTATCTGAACCTGGTCGATGACGCTTACCCGGCGCTCGCCGCCGACGCGGGGGCGATGGATCTCATTTTCTGCCGCAACGTGCTGATGTACTTCACGCCACCCCAGGTCGGCAAAGTCATCGGCAACCTGCGCCGTACGCTGGCGCAGGACGGCTGGCTGGTGGTCAGTCCCAGCGAAGCGTCGCATGCGCTGTTCGCCGAGTTCGCCACCGAAAACTTTCCCGGTGCGATTCTCTATCGCAAAAGCCCCTCAACGCCTCTTGCGCAGCGGCCATGGGCAGCGGCGCCTGCCGGCAATGCCACTGAGCTCATCGCGTGCGAGGCCGAGGCACCCCCACTGCCCGAGCCGACCGCCAGGGCTACGACTTTGACCTTGCCGCCGGAACCGCCGCCCGCGCCGCTCGCCCTGGCCGAGTCGCTCTACCGGCAGGGCCGCTACGCCGACACGGTAGAAACGCTGCTGGCTTCGTTGGCGCGCCAAACGCCCGGGCCGCAGGCCTGCTCCGTGTTGGCCCGGGCATTGGCCAATCTGGGCCAGCTCGGCAACGCGCTGACCTGGTGTGAGCGGTGGATCGCCGCCGACAAAATGGATTCCGCCGGCCATTACCTGCACGCGGTGATCCTGCTGGAACTGGCGCAGCCGGAGCGGGCGCGCTCCTGCCTCGAGCGCGCGATTTACCTGGATCCGGATTTTGTGCTCGCCCATTTCGCCTTGGGCAACCTGGCGCGCAGCCGCGGGAAATCGGCCGCTGCCGACAAGCATTTCGCCAACGCACTTGATTTGCTGCGCGCTCGCCCCGCCGACGAGCTGCTGCGGGAATCGGACGGGCTCAGCGCCCGGCGACTCACTGAAACCATTGCATCGATGTTGGCAGCGCCAACCCCATCATGACGACCGGATTTCCCATCACAACGCCGGGCGCCGCGGCAATACTCCGCGCGCGTGCTCGCGCCCTGGCGCGGCCGGCGCAACCGGCCGAAACAGCCGGGTCTTCGCTCGAAGTGCTGGAGTTCCGCCTGGGCCGGGAAAGCTACGCAATCGAGACGCGCCATGTGCAAGAGGTCTATCCCCTGAAGAATCTCGCCCCGCTGCCCTGTACGCCGCCGTTCGTGCTGGGCGTCGTCAACGTGAGGGGCCGCATCACGCCGGTCATCGACATCAAGAAGTTCTTCGACCTGCCGGACAAGGGCTTGACCGACCTGCACCGAGTCATCCTCGTTCGGGGCGCCGGACTCGAACTGGGACTGCTGGCGGATGTGATCACCAGCGTGCGGCGGGTTCCGCTGGACAGCCTGCAGGCTTGCTTGCCGACCCTCACGGGCATCCGGGCCGAATACCTCAAGGGCGTGACGGCAGAACGTCTGGTGGTGCTGGACCTGGATCGCTTTCTTGCGGATCCAAAAATCGTCGTGAACGAGGCCGTCGAACCATGAAAACAACAACCACAGGGGACCCTGGAACATGAAATGGAATGTCGGAACCAAGATCGCGGCCGGCTTCGGCTTGGCCATGGCGATCTTCGCGATAGTGGGAGCGGTCGCCTACCGCAGCACGACGGAGCTGGTCGAGGCGTCCGATCTGCGGCAGCACACCTACGAAGTGTTGAGTCGGCTCAACGCGCTCGAGTCGCTCGCGGTGGACGCGCAAAACGCCGTGCGGGGCTACGCCATCACGGGGAACGACAAGGAGCTGCAGAATTTTCGGAACGCCGTGGAGCAAACTGAGAAGGTCGAGCAGGAACTGGGGCCGCTCACTGCGGATGGCTCGCGCCAGCAACGACGGATGGAGGCGCTAGTGCCCATCATCAAGAGCCGCCTGGACTTGTCCTCCGAAACGATCGAGGCCGTTCGCAGCAACGGTCCCGAGGCGGGCGTGGAGCGCATCAGGGCCGGCAAAGGCCGCGGACTCACGGTCGACATCCGCAAGCTCCTCGACCAGATGGAAGCCGAGGAGCAGGATGTGCTCAAAAGGCGAACGGAAATCGCAATTTCGGATGCCCGCAATGCGAAGTGGACCATCGTCCTCGGCACGCTCATGGCTTTGGCGCTCGCCGCGCTGACCGGGTGGGGTCTCACGCGCAACATTTCCCGTCCACTGCAGGAGCTGACTGCCGTCGCCGAACGGATCACTGTGGGGGACCTCGGCGTCGACGTCCGCACCGATGCCCGCAGCGACGAAGTGGGGGTGCTGGCGCGGACTTTCGATCGCATGACGCGGTCCTTGCGCGCAATGGCGGCATCGGCCGGGCAGATCGCCGCGGGCGACCTGCGCTCGAACATCGAGCCTCAATCGCCCCGTGACCTGCTGGGCAACGCCTTTGCTCGCATGTCCGAGAATCTTCGCGCGCAAATCGTCGCGCTGGTGGAAGCCGCCAATGTGCTGGGCTCGGCTGCCAGCGAAATCGTGGCTTCGACGAGCCAGCTTGCCGCCAGCGCGAGCCAGTCGGCCGCTGCCGTAAGCGAGACCACGACCACCGTGGAAGAGGTGCGCCAGACGGCGCAGCTGGCTAGCCAGAAGGCCAAGCTGGTTGCCGACAGCGCGCAAAGGGCGGCGCAGAGTTCACAGAGCGGCCGCAAGTCCACCGAGGATGTTGCGGCCGGCATGGAACGCATCCGCCAGCAGATGGACGCGATCGCGGCGAGCATGGGACGGCTGTCGGAGCAAAGCCAGACCATCGGCCAGATCATCGCGACGGTCGAGGACCTGGCCACGCAATCGAACCTGCTTGCAGTCAACGCGGCGATCGAGGCCGCCAAGGCTGGTGAACAAGGCAAGGGATTTGCCGTAGTGGCCCAGGAAGTCAAGAGCCTGGCCGAACAATCGCGCCAAGCGACCAACCAGGTGCGGACCATCCTGGGCGATATCCAGAAGGCGACCAGCGCCGCAGTGATGGCAACCGAGCAGGGAAGCAAGGCGGTGGATGCCGGCACGCGGCAAAGCGAGCTGGCCGGCGGAGCCATCCAGGCCCTGGCGGGCAGCGTCAACGAGGCCGCGCAGGCGGCCGTGCAGATCGCGGCATCGAGCCAGCAGCAGTTGGTGGGGGTCGACCAGGTCGCGGGGGCGATGGAGAGCATCAAGCAGGCGAGTACCCAGAACGTCGCGGGGGCCAAGCAACTGGAAACCGCGGCGCGCAACCTGAGCGAACTCGGCCAGCGCCTCAAGCAGATGGTCGACCGCTACCAGGTGTAGGGCCACGAAGCCGCGATGAACACGCTGGACGACGACTTCCTCGAACACCTGCGGTCGATCTTCAAGGTCGAGGCGGCCGAGCATTTGCAGGCCATCGCCGCGGGCCTGCTGGAACTCGAGAAGGCACCCGCGCCGGCTGAGCAGCCCCTGGTGGTGGAGACCGTGTTCCGTGCCGCGCACAGCCTGAAAGGCGCCGCACGCGCCGTGAATTTGGGCGAGATCGAGTCGCTGTGCCAGTCGCTGGAGGACACCTTCGCCGCGTGGAAGCGAAAAGAAGTCAGCCGATCCCCGATCGCGTTCGACGCGCTGCACAGCAGGCTCGATGCCATCACGGCCGCCATGTCGGCACCGAAGCCGGCACGGCAACCGCACCTGGGCACGGCCCCGGAGTGGCCTCCCTCGGAGCGGCCGGTGCGGCATCCGCAAGTCGCCTCCCAGCCCGCGTTCGCGCAGTCGTTGCCGCAGTCCGCCGGCACGGCCGAAAAAGGGCTCGGCCTCGGCGAAAGCGTACGCATCAGCGTCGCCAGGCTCGACGCTCGCCTGGTGGAAGCCGAAGAAATGCTCGCGGTGAAATTGATCAGCGGTCAGCGGGTCACGGATCTGGGCCAGCTGGCTCGCCGGTTCGAGGCCTGGCGCCAGGAATGGGCGGCGGTGGAGCCGCACGCGCGCGCGCTGCGCCAGCAAGTCGACCGCCCGGCGCCCGGCAGGATCGCTCAGCCGGCTGCGGCACCGTGGGCCCGCCTGCTGGACTTCCTCGACTGGAACCACGAGCAACTCCGATGGGTTGAAAACCAGATGGCGGCGCTGACGCGCAGCGCCGAACAGGACCGCTATGCGGTCGGCAAACTGGTGGACGACCTAATGGACGGGTCCAAGAAATTGCTGCTGCTTCCGCTCGAGACGATATGCGCATCGTTTCCGAAACTGGTGCGCGAACTGTGCCGCGACCAGGGCAAGGAAGCCGACCTCCATATCCTGGGCGAGCACGTTGAAATCGACAAGCGCATCCTGGAGCAGATGAAGGATCCGCTGATCCACTTGTTGCGCAACAGCGTCGATCACGGCATCGAGACCTCGGCTGAACGCGCGCGGCGCGGCAAGCCCGCCCGCGCGACGATCAAGCTCGAGGTGACGCAGCTCAGCGGCAACATGGTGCGGCTGACGGTGTCCGACGACGGCGCCGGCATCAACACCGGCCGGGTGCGGGCGGCAGCCGTCAAGCGGGGACTGGTCTCGCCGGAAGACGCCGCTGCGCTCGGCGAGTTGGAGACCCAGGCCTTGATCTTCCGGTCGGAAGTCTCGACCAGCCCGATCGTCACGCAGCTCTCCGGACGCGGACTCGGCCTGGCCATCGTGTGGGAGAAGGCCACCAAGCTGGGCGGCAGCGTGTCCGTCGAGAGCGAGGAAGGCGCCGGAACGACGTTCCGTATCGACCTGCCGGCGACACGGGCGACCTTTCGCGGCATCCTGGTTGAAGCTGCCGGTCGCGTGCTGGTGGTCCCGACGACCCAGGTGGAACGGGTCATACGGGCCCGGCCCGACGACATTCAAACGGTCGAGGGCCGCGAGACGCTCGCTTTCGGGGGACGCGCAGTGGCGCTGGTCTGGTTGGCGGACGTGCTTGAGTTGCCATCCTCCGAGTGCAGCGAAGTGGCCGCAACCGGCGTGCCCGTGATCATCCTCGGTGACCGCGACCGGTGGGTCGCGTTCGCCGTGGACAAAGTTCGCGGCGAGCAGGAGATCCTGGTCAAGCCGCTCGTCAAGCCCTTGTCGAGAGTGCGCAATGTCGCAGCCGTCACGGTGCTCGGAGGCGGCGAAGTCGCACCGATCCTGGATGTCGCGGACCTGCTCAAGTCCGCGCAGCGTGCCGCGGGCGCAGCGAGACCCAGGACTGCCGGTGCGGCATCGACGCCGGCGGAATCGAAGGCGGCCAGCATCCTCGTCGCGGAGGATTCCATCACCTCCCGGCTGCTGCTCAAGGGCATCCTCGAATCGGCCGGCCACAACGTGAGAATTGCCGTCGATGGCATGGAAGCGTTCGGCTTGCTGCGTGCAGGCAGTTTCGACCTGCTGGTTTCCGACGTGGAGATGCCCCGCCTGAACGGTTTCGACCTGACGGCAAGAATTCGGGCCGATAAAAAACTGGCGGAACTTCCGGTGGTGCTGGTGACCGCGCTCGAAAGCCGCGAGGACCGCGAGCGCGGCATCGACGCGGGTGCCAATGCCTATCTCGTCAAGAGCAGCTTCGACCAGAGCAATCTGCTGGAAGCCGTGCGGCGCCTCGTATAACCGGCCGGATTCTCATGACCGATCGCAAAAAAATCGACGTCCTGGTGGCCGAAGACTCGACGGTCGTGCGTATGTTCCTCGTGCGCCTCCTGGAATCGGATTCACAGATTCGCGTTGTCGGCGCGGTGGCCGATGGGCGGGCGGCGCTCGATTTCGTCAGCCAGCACAAGCCGGATGTGGTGCTGATGGATATCCACATGCCGCGAATGGACGGATTCGAGGCGACGCGCCGCATCATGGAGGCTCACCCGCTACCCATCGTCATCTGCACGGCCACCGCCCGGGCCGAGGACGTGGTCATCGCCTTCCGGGCGATGGAAGCGGGCGCCATCGCCTGCATCCAGAAGCCCGTGGGCCTGGAGCATGGCGATTTCGGGGCGATGGCCGTGCAGATGCTGGAAACGGTGAAGCTGATGTCGGAGGTCAAGGTCGTTCGCCGCACGGCTCGCCTCCGGGCGGCTTCGTGGGCCTCGGCCGCGCCCGGTGCCGCTATTCCGGCGCCGCGCCCCGCGCCGCGGATCAGGGTGATCGGCATCGGCGCGTCGACCGGGGGACCACCGGTATTGCAAGCGATTCTCGCCGGGCTGGGCGAAGACTTCCCCGTGCCGGTGCTCGTCGTGCAGCACATCGCGCAGGGATTCCTGGCCGGCATGGTCGAGTGGCTGAGCCACACCACAGGACTGCAGGTTCACATCGGTTCACACGGGGCCTTCCCGCTGCCGGGCCACGTGTATCTTGCGCCGGACGATTTTCACATGGGAGTCGGCGCCGGCGGCGAGATCATCCTGACGCGCGAGGAACCGGAAAATCACCTGCGCCCCGCCGTGGCCTACCTGTTCCGCACGCTGGCGCAGGCATACGGGCCGACCGCGCTGGGCGTGCTGCTGACCGGCATGGGCACCGACGGCGCGGTGGAGTTGAAGCAGCTGCGCGCGGCCGGGGCGATCACGATCGCACAGGACCGGGAAAGTTCGGTGGTGCATGGCATGCCGGGCGCCGCCATCGCGTTGGGTGGCGCCACGCATGTGCTGCCGGGAAACCAGATCGCCGCTGTACTGGCGCGGCTGGTGAACCGGAAAAATTGAGTGTGGAGGAAGCGACATGAAGACCGATGACGGATCAATTCCATCGCCGACGAAAATCCTGATCGCGGAAGACAGCGCGACGCAGGCCCAACGGTTGCGCCACAGCCTCGAGCAGCATGGCTACTCGGTTGCCGTCGCCGCGAACGGGCGGTTGGCGCTGCAGATGATTCCAGAGTTCCAGCCGGCATTGGTCATCAGCGATGTCGTCATGCCGGAAGTGGACGGCTACGAGCTGTCACGGCGGATCAAGGAAGACGCCGCACTTCGCGACATCCCCGTGATCCTGGTCACGACGATGTCCGACCCGCAGGACGTCATACGCGGGCTCGAGTGCGGCGCCGATAACTTCGTGCTCAAGCCTTACGACGAGCGCTACCTGATCGGCCGCATCCGTTACGTGCTCGCCAACCGCGAGTTCCACCAGCCGCAGGACGCAGGCATGGGGGTGGAACTCTGGTTCAATGAAAAAAAGCACTACATCACCGCCGGTCGCCTGCAAATCCTCAACCTGCTTCTCTCCACTTACGACGCGGCGATCCAGCGCAACAAGGAACTCCAGCACAGCCAGGGCGAGCTGCGTTCGCTTAACAGCAGGCTGGAAGATGTCAACAAGGAGCTGGAATCGTTTTCCTATTCCGTGTCGCACGACCTTCGCTCGCCGCTGCGCAGCATCAACGGTTTCAGCCAGATGCTGGCCAGGGACCCGCTCAGCACGCTGTCATCCGAAGGGCGGCGCTACCTGGACATCATCACCGAGGCCAGCCGGCAGATGGACCAACTGATCGACGACCTGCTGGAATTTTCGAAAATGGGGCGAGCCGAAATGCGCCAGTCGAGCGTCGAACTGGAGGCGGTGGTCGGCGAGACGATCCGCACCCTGGAAATGGCGAGTGAAGGCCGCAACATCGCATGGCGCGTTGGGCCGCTTCCGCGGGTGATCGGCGACGCGGCGATGCTGAGGCAGGTGTTTGCCAATCTGCTGGGCAACGCCGTGAAGTACACGCGGCCGCGCGACGCGGCGGTCATCGAGATCGACACCGCCGGCGAACTGGAAGGACGGGTGGTCATTTCGGTGCGCGACAACGGCGTGGGCTTCGACATGCAGTACGCGGACAAGCTCTTTGGGGTGTTCCAGCGGCTGCACCGCGCGGACGAGTTCGAGGGCACCGGCATCGGCCTGGCCAGCGTTCGCCGCATCATCGAGCGGCATGGCGGGGCAACCTGGGCGGAAGCCAAGGCGGACCAAGGCGCCGCGTTTTACTTCACCCTGGCGCCCGAGCGGCGCCAGATCGGAACACCCCGATGAAAACGCCGGGCCGAATCCCGCCCGATGACGAAGCCAAAGCCGCCGCCGAGAAGGTCCGGACGAGTTCGTCGCTGCGGCTGTTGCATCTCGAAGACAACGCGCGCGACGCGGAATTAATCCGGCTGAGGCTGGAAGGGGCCGGCCTTGTCTGCGACATCACCTGGGCGGACGGCCGGAAATCTTTCGAGTCCGCGTTGGCGCGGGAGGCCTTCGACCTCGTCCTGTCGGACTACAACGTGCCGGGATACGACGGCCTGTCCGCAGTTAGGCACGTGCACCAGGTGCAGCCGGAACTTCCGGTGATCATCATTTCGGGCGGCCTGACCGAAGAAGAGGCAGTGGATTGCCTGAAGACCGGCGCCACCGATTACGTTCTCAAGCAGCGGCCGCAGCGCCTGGAAAATGCGGTCCGGCGGGCGCTCCTGGAAAGGGATGAACGCGCGGCGCTGCGCCGGGCGCAAGATGAGATCACCCGGCAGAACGCTTTTCTGCGGCAGGTGATCGACGTCAATCCCAATTTCATTTTCGCCACGGACCGTGAAGGGCGCTTCATCCTGGTGAACCGCGCAATGGCCGAAGCTTACGGAACCACGGTCGAAGCCATGATGGGCAAGACAACGGCCGAGGTGAACCCCGACGGGGTAGAGGTTGCGCGTTTCGTCAAGTCCGATCTCGAAGCCATGAACACCCTGACCCAGGTGTCGATCCCCGAGGAAGAAGTTTTCGGCCTTACCGGATCGGCACGCTGGTTCCAGACCATCAAACGGCCGCTGGCGGACGAGCGAGGCATCGTCAACGCCGTGCTCGGGGTTGCCGTGGACATCACGCAGCGCAAGTGCGCCGAGGACCAGATCCGTTCATTGAATGCCGATCTCGAGCTGCGCGTTCGCGCGCGCACCGCGGAGCTCCAGCATGCCAACCGTTTCCTGGATTCGGTGATCGAGAACATTCCCAACATGATCTTCATCAAGGACGCCGCCGACCTGCGCTTCGTGCGTTTCAATCGCGCCGGCGAAGAGCTGCTGGGCTATTCCCGCGAGGAATTGCGCGGCAAGAACGATTACGATTTTTTCCCCCGCGCGGAGGCCGATTTCTTCACCGCATGCGACCGCGAGGTGCTCGCGCTCGGCGCCGTCAAGGACATTCCCGAAGAGGCGATCCAGACACGCGGCAAGGGCGGCCGCATCCTGCACACGAGAAAAATTCCGTTGCTGGACGAATCCGGCCAGCCGAACTTCCTGCTCGGGATTTCGGAGGACATCACGCCGGTCAAGGAACGGGAGGGCGAGATCCTCAGGCTCAACGCGGCGTTGGAACGGCGGACGGCCGAAGCGGACTCGGCCAACCAGGCCAAGAGCAACTTCCTGGCCACCATGAGCCACGAGATCAGGACACCGATGAACGGGATGTTCGGCATGCTCGAGCTGCTGGGCTTGAGCGCGCTGGATCCCGAGCAACGCGCCACGCTGGAGATCGTGCGCGAATCGGGCCAGTCGCTGCTGCGCATCATCGACGACATCCTGGATTTTTCCAAGATCGAAGCCGGCAAGCTGGAGATTCGGACTGCTGCCGCTTCGATTGCGAAAATCGTCGCGAGCGTCAACGACATGTACGCCGGCAACGCCAGCGGCAAGGGCCTGCTGCTCAGGCAAGCCGCCGATCCGGGGATCAGTCCGGCGCTGATGGTCGATCCCTTGCGGCTGCGCCAGATCCTCAATAATTTCGTCAGCAATGCGATCAAGTTCACGACCAAGGGGTGCATCGACATCCGGGCGGAAATGATCGCGCGCTCCGGCGGCTTCGAGCAAGTGAGATTTTCGGTGCGGGATACCGGCATGGGCATCTCGCCGCAAGACCAGCAGCGGCTGTTCCAGCCGTTCAGCCAGATCGACGGCGAGGCAACGCGCGCCGCGGGAGGGACCGGGCTGGGCCTGAGCATCTGCCGGCGCCTGGCCGAACTGATGGGTGGGGACGTGACGATCGACAGCGAAGTAGGTCGGGGCACGACGCTGACGCTCACCCTGTCGCTGCCGATCGCCCATCCCGGGGATCTCGAGGCGCAGGCTGCAAGCGCGTTCGTCCCGGCGCCCGCTGTTACCGGCGGAGGGCCTGCGGCGGCGAGCGTCGAGCAGGCGCGGGCCGAGGGATCGCTGGTGCTCGTCGTCGACGACCACCCGGTCAATCGCATGCTGCTGGTGCGCCAGCTGCAAACGCTGGGCTATGCGGCCGAGAGCGTCGAAGACGGCGCGCAGGCGCTCGAGCGATGGAAAACGGGCCACTTTGCGCTCATCGTGAGCGACTGCAACATGCCGCAAATGGATGGCTACGAACTGACGCGCGCGATCCGGCGCATCGAGGCAAGCGAGGGACGATCCCGCACGCCGATCATCGCGTGCACCGCCAATGCGCTGTCCGATGAAGCAGCCAAATGCGGCGCCGCCGGCATGGACGATTGTGTGGTCAAGCCGGTGCAGCTGAAGCAGCTGTCGGAAAAACTCAGGCAGCACCTGCCGTCGCCCGACACGCCCGAAAAACCGCTCGCGACTCCGCGGCAGCCCCTTGATGCCGCTAGGGCTGGGTTTCCGATCGACCTTGCACTCATCGCCGCGAATTGGGGAGGCGACGCGGCCAAGGTGCGCGACATCCTCGCTGCCTTCCGGACCGCCAACGACAAAGATGCCGCAGACCTCAGGCAGGCGGTGGCGGGAAGCGATACGTTTCAGGTCACGCACTCGGCGCACCGCATGCTGGGCGCCGGCAGCATGGTGGGTGCGCGGGACTTCGCCTTCGTGTGCGCGCAAATCGATCACGCCAGCCGCGCGGGCGACTGGAAAGGGATTCACGAGGCGATGCGGGCATTCGAGGAGGAATGGAATCGCCTGCACGTCTACTTCGAGTCGTTGTGACGGCGGCCGGCCACCTGCGGCGATCAGGCGGCCAGCGCTTCGAGCAGTTCGGTCTCGATCTCGATCTGCCGGCGGTTTTGCTGCAGCTCAGGACCATCGATCAGGAAGTGTCTTCCACCCGCTCGCCCAGCGTGGACACCTTGGTCAGCTGCGCCGCACGACGCGTACACTGGGTGCTTGACGAACCCTCTCACCCGCGGCTACGAGGTCAAGTTCGAAACCATCGTGGGCACCGGCGCCGATCTTCTCTTGCGCTCGCTGCTGGACCGCCAGCAATATCACGATCCATTCGCTGAAGCCCAGGATTTGGGGATTTCGCCGGCGCAGTGGCCGCTGTTCGGGCTGCTCTGGCCGTCGGCCCGTGTGCTGGCGGATGCGATGCATTCGTTCGAACTCGAGGGCAAGCGGATCCTGGAAGTAGGCTGTGGCCTGGCGCTGGCCAGCCTGGTCGTGCACCGCCGCAAGGGAGATATCACCGCCAGCGACTGTCATCCACTGGCTGCCGCCTTTCTTCTGGAAAACCTGCGCTTGAACCAGCTGCCGGTGATGAAATACGAAAGGGGCGACTGGTCGCGCGCCAATCCGCAGCTGGGATTATTCGACCTGATCATCGGCAGCGACGTCCTGTACGACCGGGCCCAGCCCCAAGCGCTGTCGCAGTTCATCGACCGGCATTCCGCATCCGCGGTGCAAGTGCTGATCGCCGATCCCGACCGCGGCAACCAGGCCGGCTTCAACCGGATGATGAACGTTCTGGGTTACTCGCACAGCGAGGCGCGGGTGTCGTCCTTGCCTTCGAACGGCGGGCCCTACAAAGGGCGCCTTCACACCTATGGGCGCAGCGCCTTCATGAGCTAGCCGGCGCCAACGGGCGTTCAGGCGGCCAGCGCCTCCAGCAATTCAGTTTCGATTTCGATCTGCCGCCGGTTTTGCTGCAGCTCGGGACCATCGATCAGGAAAGTGTCTTCCACCCGCTCACCGAGTGTGGACACCTTGGCCAGCTGCAGGTTGATGTGGTGGCGGGCCAGCACGCGAGCCACCGAATACAAAAGCCCGACACGGTCGCTCGCCGAAATCGAAAGCAGCCAGCGTTGCGCCTTCTCGTCGGGCGCGAGGTTCACACGGGGAGCGATCGGGAAGCTCTTCACCCGGCGCGACACGCGGCCGCGGCTGGGAGCCGGCAGCGGCCCGGCCTGCTCCAGGGTGTGCTGCATCTCCGACTCCACCATGCTGATCAGCTCGCGGTTGTGCTCAGGCAGCATCGAACTGACGACCTGGAAGGTATCCAGCGCATAGCCGTTGTTGGTGGTGTGCACCTTGGCGTCCAGGATGCTGAAGCCCGCGTGGTCGAAGTAGCCGCATATGCGCGCGAACAAGTCGGCCTGGTCGGGCGTGTAGACCAGCACCTGCAGGCCTTCTCCAACGGGCGAGAGCCGCGCGCGGACGATGGCCTTGGCGTTGCCCACATGGCGGGCGAGATGGCGGGTGTGCCACACGATGTCTCCGGCCTCGTGGCGCATGAAGTAGCCGACGTCCAGACTGTCCCACAGCTTCTTGTGGCCCTCGAAGGGCAGGGCGTACAAGGCCAGTTGCACCAGGGCATCGCGTTTGCGCGCCTCGATTTCGGCATCGGGGTCGGGCGCGCGGCCGCCGAGGACGCGCAGCGTGTACCGGTACAGGTCTTCCAGCAGCTTGCCTTTCCAGGCGTTCCACACCTTGGGGCTGGTGCCACGGATGTCGGCCACGGTCAGCAGGTACAGCGCCGTCAGGTAACGCTCGTTGCCCACGCGCTTGGCAAACGCCGCGATCACGTCGGGATTGGCGAGGTCTTCTTTTTGGGCGACCCGGCTCATGGTCAGGTGCTCCTTGACCAGGAAGACGATCAACTCGCAATCCTCGGCCTCGATCGCATGTTGCTGGCCGAACAGGCGCACTTCGCGCGCGCCCAGCGCCGAATGGTCGCCGCCGCGCCCCTTGGCGATGTCGTGGAACAGTGCTGCAACGTACAGCACATAAGGCTTGTCCCAGCCGGCCGCCAGCTGAGAGCAAAACGGATATTCGTGCGCGTGCTCGGCGATGAAGAAGCGCCGCACGTTGCGCAGCACCATCAGGATGTGCTGGTCCACCGTGTACACGTGGAACAGGTCGTGCTGCATCTGCCCGACGATGCGGCGGAACACCCAGAGGTAGCGGCCCAGCACCGAGGTCTGGTTCATCAGCCGCATTGCATGCGTGATGCCGCGCGGCTCCATCAGCATCGCCCGGAAGGTGGCGTGGTTCACCGGGTCGCTGCGGAAACTTCCGTCCATCACTTCGCGGGCGTTGTACAGCGCTCGCAGCGTTCTGGCCGACAGCCCTCTGACGCCCAAGGTCTGCTGGAAAACGAGGAAAGTCTCGAGGATGGCTTGCGGATGCCTCAAGTACAAGTCGTCGCTTGCCACCTCCAGCGTGCCGGCCTTGTTGGAGTAGCGCTCGTTGATCGGCTCCGGCGCGTGCGCGCTCGGATTGAGGCGCTCCTCGATGTTCAGCAGCAGGATCTGATTGAGCTGCGTCACCGCCTTGGCCGCCCAGTAAAACCGCTTCATCAACGCTTCGCTCGCGCGCGAAAGTACGCGTCCGCCGGCGTCGATCTCGGTCGTGTAGCCGAACGTTTCCGCCACCGCGGTTTGCAAGTCGAACACAAGGCGGTCTTCGCGCCGCCCTGAGATCAGGTGCAAGCGCGCCCGGATGAGGCTCAGCAAGGCCTCGTTGCGCTTGATCTGCTGGGCTTCGAAGGCGGTGGCGAGCCCGCTGCGGGCGAGTTCGTCCCAGGTCTTGCCGAGACCGGCCGCGTTGGCCACCCAGAGGATCACCTGCAGGTCACGCAAGCCGCCCGGCGACTCCTTGCAATTGGGCTCCAGCGAATAAGGCGTGTTCTCGAACTTGTTGTGCCGCTGACGCATTTCCAGCGTCTTGGCCACGAAGAAAGCCGTGGGATCCAAGGTCTCCTCGAAGCGCAGCCGGAACTGACGGTAAAGGCCCGCGTTCCCGGTCATCAGCCGGGACTCCAGTAGCGAGGTCTGCACCGTGACGTCGCTTTGGGCTTGGGCGATGCACTCGGACAAGGTGCGCACGCTCGACCCGATCTCCAGGCCGGTGTCCCAGCAAGCGCCGATGAATTCTTCCAGCTTGCCCTTGAGACTCGGGTCGTCGTCGGCGGCGGTGCCGTCCGGCATCAGCAGCAGTACATCGACGTCGGAATAGGGAAACAGTTCGCCGCGTCCATAGCCGCCCACGGCGACCAAGGCCAGACTGGCCGGAAAACCGGCCTGGGCCCACAGCACCTTCAGCGTGGCGTCGGCCTCACGGGCGAGCAGCCTGAGCAGTCTGCCGACCGTACGAGTGGAGCTGCCCTGGACCCGCAGCGAATCCATCAGCGCGGCCTTGCGGGCCCGATGCCCCTCGCGCAGAGCCGGCAGGTCGGGCATTCAGCCGGCGTTGACGAAAGGCGGCGGGGGCGGGCTGCCGGCCGAGAGCGTGAGCACCTCGTAACCCGACTCGGTGACCAGCACGGTGTGCTCCCACTGGGCGGAGAGCGAGTGGTCCTTGGTGACGATGGTCCAGCCGTCGTTGCCGAATTCCTTCACATCGCGGCGCCCGGCGTTGATCATCGGCTCGATGGTGAAGGTCATGCCCGGCTTGAGTTCTTCCAGCGTGCCCGGCTTGCCATAGTGCAGCACCTGCGGCTCTTCGTGGAAAACACGGCCGATGCCGTGGCCGCAGAATTCACGCACCACGGAGAAGCCATTGCTCTCCGCGAAACGCTGGATGGCAAACCCGATGTCCCCCAGGTGCACGCCCGGCTTGACCCGCATGATGCCTTGCCACATTGCATCGTAGGTGAGGGCGCACAGGCGCTTGGCCGCGATGGACACTTCCCCGACCAGGAACATGCGGCTGGTGTCGCCGAACCAGCCGTCCTTGATCACCGTGACATCGACGTTGACGATGTCACCTTTTTTCAAGGGTTTTTCATTGGGAATACCGTGGCACACCACGTGATTGACCGAGGTGCACAGGGAAGCGGGATATGGCGGGTAACCGGCGGGCTGATAGCCCAGCGTTGCCGAGGTCGTGCCTTGACGCGCCATGCATTCCGCTGCCAGCCGGTCGATTTCCTTGGTGGTGATTCCCGGCTTGATGTGCGGAGTGATGTAGTCCAGCACCTCGGCGGCCAGCTTTCCGGCGACCCGCATGCCCTGGATTCCCGCCTCGTCCTTGTACGTGATGCTCATTCAGCCAATTATCCCATTGCGTGAAATACCTTGCCGGTAAACTAGCGGCTTGGCGCGCGGCCCCAGTCAGCGGCAGCCGCCCACCGCAACCCGAGCCACCAGCTTCATTGTGACCCTGCACATCACCGAGTTCGAGGGCGGCAGCGCCTTCAGCGACTTCAGAGTCCGGCAACTTCTTCCTCGGCTGCAGGCGGTGCAAGGGACGATCACCGGCTTGTCGGCGCGATTTGTGCACCTGGTCGCCACCGATTCCGCTTTGGAGGCAGCCGAGCACCAGCGGCTTGCCGCTCTGCTGGACTACGGTGAACCGTTCATGGCTTCGGGGACGAGCGGCGCGCTGATCGTGGTGTCGCCGCGTTTCGGCACCGTGTCGCCCTGGGCCTCCAAGGCCACGGACATCGCGCACAACTGCGGTATCGCTCTCAAGCGCATCGAGCGAATCACGGAGTTCGGCATCGGCCTGAAGAGCGGTTTGTTGGGCAAGAGCGCGCTGAAGCCCGATCAGCTGCAGGCTGTCGCCGCCGTGCTGCACGATCGGATGACGGAAAGCGCGATGTTCGAGCGCTCGGCCGCCCGCGCGCTGTTCACGCCGCTCGATGCCGCGCCGATGGAGTACGTGGACGTTTTGGAAGGCGGGCAGGCCGCGCTCGCGGATGCGAACACGCGTTTCGGGCTGGCGCTTGCGCAGGACGAGATCGACTACCTGGTCGCGGCGTTCAAGTCGCTGGGGCGCAACCCGAGCGACGTCGAACTGATGATGTTTGCCCAGGCGAACAGTGAGCATTGCCGGCACAAGATCTTCAATGCGTCGTTTGCGATCGACGGCGTGCCGCAGGAACGCAGCATGTTCGGGATGATCCGGCACACGCACCAGGTGAGCCCGCAGCACACGGTGATCGCGTATTCGGACAACGCCTCGGTGATGGAGGGATCGCGCGTGGAGCGCTTCGTCGCGTCGCCGGTCGATGCATCCCGCTATCTCAAGGAAGACGCCTTGCATCACGTGCTGATGAAGGTGGAAACGCACAACCATCCGACCGCCATCGCTCCGTTCCCCGGCGCTTCGACGGGTGCGGGCGGCGAGATTCGCGACGAGGGTGCGACCGGCCGCGGGTCCAAGCCCAAGGCCGGGCTCACCGGCTTCACGGTGTCCAAGTTGTGGGGCGGCTGGTCCGACCAGCCCGGCGGAAAGCCCGAACACATCGCGAGCCCATTGCAGATCATGACCGAGGCTCCCTTGGGCGGCGCCGCGTTCAACAATGAATTCGGCCGGCCCAACCTGCTCGGCTACTTCCGCGAATATGAGCAGCAAGCCAGCTCGAACACGGGCACCGTGCTGCGTGGCTATCACAAGCCCATCATGATCGCCGGTGGCCTGGGCACGATCGCTCACGACCAGACCAGCAAGGTCCGTTTTCCGCCCGGAACATTGTTGATTCAGCTGGGCGGCCCCGGCATGCGCATCGGAATGGGCGGCGGCGCCGCCAGTTCGATGGCCACTGGCGCGAACGCCGCCGAACTGGACTTCGATTCCGTGCAGCGCGGCAATCCGGAAATCGAGCGGCGGGCGCAGGAAGTGATCAACGCGTGCTGGGCCCAGGGTGGCGCGAATCCGATCCTCGCGATTCACGATGTCGGCGCGGGTGGTTTGTCCAACGCGTTCCCGGAGCTGAGCAACGATGCCGGCCGCGGCGCGAGCTTCGACCTGAGCAGGATTCCACTGGAGGAGTCCGGGCTCGCGCCAAAGGAAATCTGGTGCAACGAAAGCCAGGAACGTTATGTGCTCGCCATAGCGCCGGAGTCGCTGGCCCTGTTCCGGGCTACGTGCGAGCGCGAGCGTTGCCCCTTCGCCGTGGTGGGCGTCGCCACCGAAGAACGTCAGCTCGTCGTGGCCAGCGACGGCGAGTCTGCGCCGGTGGATATGCCGATGGACGTGTTGCTGGGCAAGCCGCCCAAGATGCATCGCGAGGTGAAGCGGGTGAAGCACGAGTTCGCTGCGCTTGAACTGACCGGTGTGAGCTTGCAAGACGCGGCGATCAAGGTGTTGGCGCATCCCACGGTCGCGTCGAAGCGCTTTCTCGTCACGATCGGCGACCGCACGGTGGGCGGGCTGTCACACCGCGACCAGATGGTCGGCCCCTGGCAGGTGCCGGTGGCCGACTGCGCCGTCACGCTGGCCGACTATCGCGGATTCGCCGGTGAGGCGATGAGCATGGGCGAGCGCACGCCGCTGGCCACCGTCGATGCACCGGCCTCCGGGCGCATGGCGGTCGCGGAGGCGATCACCAACCTGCTGGCTGCACCGATCGAGCTGGCGCGCGTCAAGCTGTCGGCCAACTGGATGGCGGCATGCGGTGAGGCCGGCGAAGACGCCGCGCTCTACGACACCGTGCAGGCGATCGGGATGGAGCTGTGTCCGGCCCTGGGCATTTCGATTCCGGTCGGCAAGGACAGCCTATCGATGCGCACGCAATGGGACGCGGGCGGCGAGCGCAAGAAAGTCACCTCGCCGGTCAGTCTGATTGTCAGCGCGTTTGCGACCTTGGCTGACGTCCGCGGCACGCTGACCCCGCAGCTCGAGGCCACGCAGGACACAACGCTGGTCTTGGTCGACCTGGGCAAGGGCCGCAACCGGATGGGATGCAGCATCCTGGCGCAGGTGCTGGGGCAGGTCGGGGACGCAGTGCCCGACCTGGACGCCGCAAGCGACCTCGTCAAGCTGGTCGGCGCAGTGAATGCTCTGCGGGCGCAAGGCAGGTTGCTCGCGTATCACGATCGCAGCGATGGCGGACTCTTTGCGGCCGTTTGCGAAATGGCGTTCGCGGGCCATGTGGGCGTTTCCCTCAACGTCGACCTGCTGGTCACCGAGGGCGACGGCATCACGGACAGCCGCGCGGACTTCGGCGATGCGAAGAACTGGGCGACGCAGGTGGGCGCGCGCCGCGACGAATTGACCCTCAAGGCCTTGTTCAGCGAAGAGCTCGGCGTGGTGCTGCAAGTCGCGACCGAAACCCGCAACGAGGTGATGCAGACCTTGCGCGAACACGGGCTGTCGAAGTTCAGCCACTTCGTCGGCAAGACGCGACCCGCATCTTCGGACATCGACCTAGGCAAGGGCGAAATCCAGGTCTGGCGCGACACCAAGGCGGTGTTCTCGGCCAAGCTTTCGGACTTGCACCAGGTGTGGGACAGCGTCAGCTGGAAGATCTGCAGCCAGCGGGACAATCCTGCAGGAGCTGACGCCGAGCATGCCGCAGTGGGCGACCTGAGCGATCCGGGGTTGCATGTATTTCTGCCGGCGGTGCCCCCACCCCAACCCTCCCCCGAGGGGGGAGGGGGCGAATCAGAACTCCCTCCCCCTCTGGGGGAGGGCAGGGGTGGGGGCAAGCAGTCGCCGGCGCTCAACCTTTCCCGTCCCAAGGTCGCGATCCTGCGCGAGCAAGGCGTCAACTCGCATGTCGAGATGGCCTACACCTTCACCGAAGCCGGGTTCGACGCTTACGACGTGCACATGACGGACTTGCAGACCGGCCGCGCCCGCTTGGAAGACTTCAAGGGATTCGTCGCTTGCGGTGGATTCAGCTACGGCGACACTCTGGGCGCGGGGATCGGCTGGGCGCGCAGCATCCTGTTCAACGAACGGCTCGCTGCGCAGTTCCAGGCGTTCTTTCAGCGCAAGGATACTTTCGCGCTGGGCGTGTGCAATGGCTGCCAGATGATGGCGGAGCTCGCCGACATCATCCCCGGCGCGCAGGCCTGGCCGCGCTTTACCACCAACCTGAGCGAACGCTACGAAGCTCGCTTGTCACAGGTGGAAGTGCTGGACTCGCCCAGCCTGTTCTTCGCGGGCATGGCAGGCAGCCGGCTGCCGGTGGCGGTGGCGCATGGCGAGGGCTACGCCAATTTCGCACGCCGCGGCGATCGCGATTCGGTCGTTGCGGCGATGCGCTTCACCGACCACCACGGGCAGCCGACGGAAACTTATCCGTTCAATCCGAACGGGAGCCCCGGCGGTTTGACGGCGGTCACCACCGCCGACGGCCGCTTCACGGCAATGATGCCGCACGCTGAACGGGTGTTTCGCAATATCCAGATGAGCTGGACCTCGGCGGACCCGGGTGCGTTCAGCCCGTGGATGCAGATCTGGCGCAATGCGCGCCGCTGGGTGGGCTGAAGCGCTGGGTGAAGCGGCGGCTACAGCTCGCTCAGTCGGCCGCCGTCCACGATCAGCCCAGCGCCGTTCACGAAGCGCGCGTCATCGCTGGCCAGGAAAGCGATGGCTGCCGCGACGTCGGCGGGTTGTCCCAACTCCTCGGGGTCTATGTGTTCGACACCCGCCTTGACTTCCGGGTTGTCGCGCAGCATCGGTGTCTCCACCGCTCCCGGCAGCACCGCGTTGCTGCGGATCTTGCGGCTGCGGCCTTCCAGCGCGGCGGTGCGTGTGAGCGACAGGAGCGCCGCCTTGGCGGCCGCATAAGGCGCGACCATTGGTGTGGTGCGCACGGCATGAATGCTGGCGACATTCACGATGGCGCCGCCCGGCTTCATCTGCAGGAAAGCGAATTTGGTGAAGAAGAACGCGCCCAGCAAGTCCACACCCAGGATGCGCGTCCAGTCGGCGCCGCTGAACTCTTCCAGCGGCTTGAACGACATCAGCCCTGCGTTGTTGACCACGGCATCGAGCCGGCCGAACCGCTGCACCGCGCATGTCACCGCGGCTTCCACCTGCGACTCCACCGACACATCGCAGGCGCGGGGCCAAGCGTCGGGCGCGCCTGCCGCTTTCACTGCGTCGCAAGCAGACCCCAGCGCATCGCCGTGCAGATCGACCAGAACCAGCTTGCAGCCTTCCTGCCCCAGTCGCGTGGCGGTGGCCAGCCCGATCCCGCCGGCGGCGCCGGTCACGATCGCCACCCTGTCCTCATAGCGGCGCTGCATGCGATGCTCCTTGCCTATTGCGCATTCTGCGGCGCGTCGGTGCGGTGGCGCGGCCCACGCCGGGCCTGCTCGCGCTTTTTCATGGCCCATTCCTCGCCGTGTTCGCTGGGCAGCACGATCGGAACCTGCAGGCAGACACTCTGGGTCGGCAGCACGTCGCGCCAGTCCTCGATCAGCTTCTTGTAGGCGCGGCCGACCGCGCGGATATTTCGGTCGAGGTCGAACAAGCCGAGCGCATTGACCGTGCCGTTGTTCTCGCGCAAGGCAGTGTCCCAATCGACCTGGTCCGTGAGCGAGTACCACGTGAACCCCAGTACCGGCACCCCGTCATTGCGCACCCGTAGCACGTTCGCCCATTCTTTCCACAACCAGTTCACCGCCTCCATGCCGCCGGGCCCTTCAACGAGATTGGTTTCGGTGTGCATGACGGGCAGCAGGTAGCGTTCGTGGTATTGCCTGGCGATGACCGAATAGCCGTAGATTTCGCCCGACGCGCAGGTGCCACCATCGGCGCCGACCCGGTGCTCGTTGGTGACGTAGTAGTCGCTCCCCATGATGCAGTGATGCTTGAGGGAGTTGGCCAGGAAGAAATGGTATTCGTCCCGGCTCATCCCGTTGTCCATGAGGTACTCGTACATTTCGGAGTCGACGCGGCGGCCGTAATTCAGATCCAGCGACAGGAAGCGCTTGGAATTCATCAGCTCCGCGGGGCCGATGGCGGCCGGGTTCTCGGCGTGAAAATATTCGGACGACTCGCTCTGGATGAACAAGGCATCCGGGCGCAGCTCGATGATGGCTTGCATCGCCAAAACATTTGCCTTGACGATGTGCTTGAGCGCCGTGACGAAGGGCCTGTCACCGGTGAGCTGTTCGTTCCACCAGCCGTACATCGCCGAGAAGCGCGCACAGATGTACATCTCGTTGACCGGGGTGTACAGCTGCACCCATGGATAGCGCAACGCGAATGCGCGCGCGTACGCGGCGAAGAGCTGCGGAAAGTCGGGGTTCTGGAAATTGCCGATCCAGTCGGGCACGCCGAAATGGCACAGGTCGACGATGGGGACGAGGTCGAGCCGGTGCAGCTCCCGGAAGGCGTCGTCGCAGAAGTCCCAGTCGTAGTGGCCGGGCCCGAGAAAGGTCTTGTGCAGCGGCGGCCCATAGCGCAGGAAACGGATGCCCAGTTGCGCCACCAGCGCGAAGTCGGTCCGCCAGTGTTTGTAGTGCCCGCATTTCTCCATCTCGTCCACGCGAACACGGCCGTGCCCTGTGGTCGGAGCGCTGTTTTCTATGCCGGTCGCGAATATGAAGCTCGGATAGCTCATCGTTTCGGGCTTCGACGTCGTTCCGCCATCAGGGCAGCGCGCGTGTCGCCTCGGCGGTGATTGTCTGCCGCAAGGACGCGCTGGACTGTAGGACAAGGCGGTGACTCACCACCTTGTCTTGGCGCGACAGCTGCGCGACTGAGCGGCGCCGACGCTGAGCAGGCGTGCGCTAGCGCCCCGGCGGTGCGACGGCGGCGCCCTCGATGCCGTGCCGTGCAAGTGCCTGCGCGACAAAGCCCGAGGCCTTCATCTCTTCGACGAAGGCTTCCACATACCGCTGGCCGGCGTCGCGTCCCTTGGGCAAACCCATTGCCTGCCTGATCACCATGAAGCGGCCGTCGAGCAAGCGCAGCCCCGGCAGCCGTTTGGCGTCGGCTTCCAACTGCTGCTTGACGCCTGCGGCCACCTCGAGGTTCTGCGCCAGGAAGAAGTCAGTGACCGCAGGTGAACTCGGCGCCTTGACCAGCTTGGCATTCTTCAATTCGCGCGTGAGGTAGAGGTCGTACGCGCTGGCGTTCCCCACAACCACGCGATTGCCCGGTCGATCGACTTCCTCATTGCGCCGAATGGGAGAATCGTTGCGCACGAGATAAGAGCCTTCGATCTCCACATACGGCGAGGTCTGCAGCATGCCGGCGCCACGCACCGGGTCGATGGCGACGAAGCCGATGTCCACCTGCGCAGCGGTCACGGCCTCGACCACCTTGCCTGCGGCCGTGAAAGGCACCAGCTCGACCGGCACGCCCAGCCGGCGGCCCAACTCACGCGCCAGGTCCACCGAGACGCCGCGCGGCTCATTGGTGCCCGGCGTGCTGGAGGCAAGGATCGGGTTGCCCAGGTTGATGGCCGCGCGCAGCTTTCCCGTGGGCGCCAGTTCGGCCACGGGGGCAGGCACTTGCGATGCGCACGCTGCCATCAGGCCCGCCAGGAAAATCGCGGCGCAGTGCTTTGCAAGACCGGCTTTCAGAACTCCACCTTCTGGCCGGGGTCCATCACCAGCATCTGCACCGGGCTGTTGCCCAGTCCGGCCTTGAATTGCGCGGGCGTGCCGGCCAATTGCGGGATCGTCCCGTAGTGAACCGGCAGCGCGAACCGCGGCTTGATCCACTCGCGCGTGACCATCGCCGCATCGGCGGGGTTCATGACGAAGTGCCCGCCGATCGGAATCAGCACCAGGTCGGGGTGGTACATCTCGGCGATCAGGCGCATGTCGCCAAACACCGCGGTATCGCCCATGTGCCAGATGGTGAAGCCATTCTCCATCTGGAGGATAAAGCCCTGGGGCTCGCCGCCAACATGGACTTCGTCCTTGCCGGTCGCGGGGTTCTTCCAGGTCAGCTCGGAAGAGTGTTCGGCGTGCACGGCGGTGATCTTCGGACCGGTGGGTCCCCAGGGCGTGATGGTCCCGCCCTTGCCGAAGCGCGGCGCCAGGTTGGCCGGCAATATGCCAAGCTTGGTAACGGTGTCGTTCATGCCCGCGGGGCCCCACATCGGGACGTTGTGCATCTTCGCCAGCTCGTAGGCGTCGCCGACGTGGTCGCCGTGCGCGTGGCTCACCAGGATCACGTCGACCTTGCCCAGCGACGCGGGGTTCTTGAAGCCGGCCGGCGTCTTCGGGTTCTGGCTGAGGTACGGGTCGAGCACGATCACCTTGCCGCCGGGCGTCGTGATGCGCATCGCGGACTGGCCGAGCCACAGGACCTCGGTCTTGCCGGGCGTCTGCGCCCAGGCCAGCGCCGCGCTGCAGAGAAGGGCGAGTGCCACGAGCGGGCGCGCCAGTCGGGTCGCGAGAGGGGAACGGAACGAAGCCACGAGCGTCTCCAGGGTTGTTGAGTGCCACCGGATTGGAGCGTCGCGCGCGCCGTTCGTCAACCGGGTGAGTGCGGGGTCCTACACTAGCCGGCAGCCGTGCCAAACCATTCATGACCCGCGAACGCTTTGCCGCCATCGACACCTTGCGTGGCTTCGCCATCGTGTGGATGACGTTGTTCCACTTCTGCTTCGACCTCAATCATGAGGGCTGGCTGCACCAGAACTTCTATGAGGATCCGTTCTGGACCTGGCAGCGAACGGCGATCGTCAGCTTGTTCCTTTTCTGCGCCGGGCTGGGCCAATCGGTGGCCGTCGCGCAAGGGCAAAGCTGGAGCCGCTTCTGGAAACGCTGGTTGCAAGTGGCCGGCTGCGCCTTGCTGGTGACCGCCGGTTCGGTCTGGATGTTCCCGAAGAGCTTCATCTACTTCGGGGTGCTGCACGGCATCGCTTTGATGTTGCTCATCGTGCGTGCCAGCGCGAACTGGGGCCGGTGGCTCTGGCTGGCCGGCGCCATGGCATTGGCCATGAAGCCGCTCGCGTTCGCAGCCCACGTTCACTGGCCTGAGCTGGAGTTTCTGAACCTGCGCAGCTGGAACTGGTTGGGTTTGATCAGCCGCAAACCCATCACCGAGGACTATGTTCCCTTGGTTCCCTGGCTCGGGGTGATGTGGTGGGGTCTCGCGGCCGGGCAATGGCTGCTCGCGCGCAGGCCCGACTGGATTCAGCGGCCGATGCCGCGTGCAACAGCGCCGCTGGCTTGGCTGGGTCGCTGGAGCCTGTCCTGGTACATGCTTCACCAGCCGGTGTTCATTGGTATTTTGCTATTGGCGCGATAGGTCCGAGTTTGCTCGGCATTGGACGTCCGTGGATGGCGTCCTACAGGAAGGCCGGCGGCTGCGACGTACCGTCGCTGACGCAATACCGCCCGCCCGAAACAAAATCCGATGCCCAAGCCACCCGCGAAATCCACTTCGTCCCGCACCAGCTCCGCCAAGAAGCCAGCCGCCAAGTCCGCCGCCCGTAACACCGACAGCGGCCCCGGCCGTGTGGACCCGGCGGGTATGGGCGACCTGCCGGCCGAGAAGATGGCACAGGTGGAAGCCCTGGCCGCCGCCATGCCTTTCAATCCGAACAAGCCTGGCGAACATGGCTTCACCAATGGCCTCTCGCCACAACCTGGCGCCACGGTGCAGCCGCAGTCACGCCTGCCGGCGGCCAGTACGCTGTCCGAGGACAACGGCAGCGAAAAGACGGGCAGCATCGCCCCCGAGGGCGTGAACGCCACCATCGAGCCCTTGGATCGCGTGCGCGTCGACTCGTCCGGCCAGATGCTCACCACCAACCAGGGCGTGCGCATCGCCGACAACCAGAACTCGCTGAAGTACGGAGCGCGGGGCCCGGCGCTTCTCGAGGATTTCATCCTTCGCGAGAAGATCACCCACTGCGACCATGAGCGCATTCCCGAGCGCATCGTGCATGCCCGCGGCTCGGGTGCGCACGGATTTTTCGAGTGCTACGAGCCGCTGAGTGACATCACCAAGGCCGCGCCCTTCAAGGAGGCCGGCAAGGTCACGCC
>JAQGMT010000328.1 GCA_028292185.1 Ramlibacter sp.
CGACCATGGCCATGCACACGATTCCCAGGACGAGCTGGCCCCATCGATAGGAATTGCTGCGGACCACGGGGGCGGACCCGGCGGCTGCCGTTGAGTTGTATGGCGCGGTTGCCTCGACTTTGGGCATCTATGTCTCCTTGCGTTCTGTTGTCAACCGATCATCGCGCCGCTCAGGCGGCCGCACATCGGTATCCACCCCACGTCTGTGGAACAAGGGCATTCTCCAGCCCGCATGCCGGGCGCTTTCTTGACCGAGGTCATAAACTCGGGTTATCACCTAAAGCAAGACGCGCAGCGGGGAGAAATATTCGCGGAAACAGGTGGCAAATCCACCTTTCACGCTGCGCCGGGCGCTGGCGCAGCGCGAGGCGGCTGCCAAGCGGTGCCCGCGCTGAGCCGGCGGGCGTGGCAAATGCGTCTCAGGCTCAGGCGGCAGCGGCCATGCTCGAGTTCGCGGCGTGGCGGTTGGGCATGCGGCCGCCGGCCCGGTTGCGCACCATCACCTCGTAGCAGCGCCCTTTGGCGGTCTCGATGGCGTTGACCAGGAAATCCGCTTCATACGCGCGCAGCAGGTGTGCGTGCTCGTTTTCCAGGTAAGCGCGCAAGCCGTCCGGCCCGTGCGCCGGCAGGCACGCGTAGGTCACCCGGTCCCAGTGCCAGCTCAGGCCGAGTTCCTCGAAGGCTGCGTTGTAGGCCTGGCGATGAGCTTCGGTCTCGGCGTCGTCGAGGATTTCGTGTTCAGGTGCTGCAAACATGGCGTACTCCTTTGATCAGCTGCAGGTAGGGCGCGCTTCGCGGCGCCGTGTTGATGCAACTGTAGGCGCGATGAATGATAAATAACAGTCAAAGTATTTGATTGTTTCCATAACTGCGAGGTTATAGTCATTGGCACGATGAAGAACGCCACCCTGCGCCAGCTCAAGGTCTTCGAGGCGGTGGCGCGCAACCTCAGTTTTTCCCGCGCCGCCGAAGAGCTGCATCTCACGCAACCTGCGGTCTCGACCCAGGTGCGCAAGCTCGAGGAACACGCCGGGTTGCCCCTCTTCGAGCAGCTCGGCAAGAAAATCCACCTGACGCCCGCGGGCGTCCAGATGCTGCAGTCCAGCCGCGCCATCATCCAGCAGTTCCAGGAGGCGGAAGAGGCGATGACGCAGTTCAAGGGCGTCTCGGGCGGCAAGCTGAACGTCACCGTGATCAGCGCGGGCGACTATTTCTTCCCTCGGCTGCTGGTGGAGTTTGCCAGTCGCCACTCGGGCGTCACCTTGAACTTCGGCGTGTGCAATCGCGAGGAGCTGCTGGGGCAGCTGGCCGACAACCTCACCGACCTGGCGATCATGGTGCGCCCGCCGGTCGATGCCGACACCCTGGCCGAGCCGTTCGCGCCGCACCCCTACGTCATCGTCGCCGCGCCCGGCCATCCGCTGGCCGGCAAGAAGCGCATTCCGGTGTCGCGGCTCGCGCGCGAGCCATTCATCGTGCGCGAGAAGGGCTCGGACACCTGGCACTCGATGGAAGAGGGCTTCGGGCCGCACCTGGGCGAGCTCAATATCGCCATGGAAATCAAGAGCACCGAAACCATCAAGCAGGCCGTCATGGCCGGGATGGGCGTCACCTTCCTGTCGGCGCACACCATCAGCCGCGAGCTTCAGGCCAAGAGCCTCGCCGTGCTCGACGTGCAAGGCTTTCCGCTGATGCTGCACTGGTACGTGGTGCACCGCCGCAGCAAGCGCCTGCCGCCGGTGGCGCAGGCCTTCAAGCGCTTCCTGATGAAGGACGGCGCGGCGCTGCTCGAGCAGATGATGGGGACAGCCCCGTTAAAACCCGCGAAGCGCAAGCCGGCCGCGCCGCGCCGCGTCGCCCGCCGCGCTTAATGTTTCGCGGGCGCGAGCCCGCGCTGGCGCGCGAATTCGCCCGCGCTCATTTTCTTGCCGCCTTCGGGCCGCAGCTTCAGCACTTCGAGCCGGCCGCCTTGCGCGTTGATCTGGATGGCGGTATCGGAAACTGCCGCGATCGCCCCTGGCTTGCCGGCCACAGCGCCGAACGCGCCCACCGGATGCTTGCGGCTGTCGTAAAGCCACACCTTCACTCCATCGAGCATCGTCCACGCCCCCGGCGCCGGATTGCAGGCGCGCACCAGGTTGTAGACGTGATCGATATGGTTGGCCCAGTTGATATGCGATTCTTCCGCGCGGAACCAGCCCTCGTAGAGCGCCTGCGACTCGTCCTGCGGGTGCTCCTGGTGCCGGCCCGCCGTCACGAGGTCGGCCGCCTCGAGCAGCGCCGCCACGCCCATGGGGAACAGCTTGTTGAAGTAAAGCTCCCCCAGCGTTTCGTCAGGCCCGATCGGACATGGCTTTTGCAGGATCACCGGGCCTTCGTCGAGTCCGTCGTTGGGCCGGAACACCGTCAGGCCGGTTTCGGTTTCGCCCAGCGCGATCGCCCAGCTGATCGCCGAGGGCCCGCGGTGCCGCGGCAGCAGGGAAGGGTGGTACTGGATGGTGCCGTGGCGCGGGATGTTGACGAAGTCCTGCGGCGCGAACTGAAGCACATACGCCATCACGCCGAGATCGGCGTCGAGTTCGCGCATGGCGCGCAAGGCGTATTCGCTTTTCAGGCTGCTGAACTGGAACACCTGCAGGCCGAGCTCTTGCGCGGCTTCGCGCAGAACGTCGGCCTTGACGCCGGCCTTCTCCGGTGCGCAAAAGACGCCCGCCACCTCGTCACCGCGCGCGAGGAAGGCCTGCAATGCGGCCTTGCCGAAATCCTGTTGGCCGATGATTACGATTCTCATGATGCGATGGTGTTCAGGGTGGAAGCTATCTCAGCAGCAAGTATGCCGCCAGAAAATACAGTACGACCGCGAAGCTCTTGCGCAGGGCTCGCGCGTCCGTGCGATGCGCGGTGCGCGCGCCCAAGGGCGCCATCGCCATGCTGGTGATCGCGACGATCACCAGGCCCGGCAGGTAGACGTAGCCCACCGCGCCTGGCAGCGCGGGCAGGTCCCAGCCCGCCCACACGTAACCCAGCGTGCCGGCCGCCGCGATCGGGAATCCCAGCGCGGCGGAGGTGCCCACCGCGTCGTGCATCTTGACGTTGCACCAGGTCATGAAGGGCACGGAAATGAAAGCGCCGCCGGCGCCGACCAGCGCCGATACCGCCCCGATCAGCGTGCCCATGCCGAAGGTGCCGCCCGGGCCGGGCAGCGAGCGCACCGACTTCGGCTTCAGGTCCAGCAACATTTGGGTGGCGGATAGCGCCAGGAAAACGGCGAAGGCGAGGCCCAGGACTTTTCCCGGCAGTGCCACCGCCACCTGCGCACCGAGGATCGAGCCGACGATCATGCCCGGCGCCAGCAGTCGCACCACCGGCCACAGGACCGCTTTGCGCCGCTGGTGCGCGCGCAAGGACGACAGCGACGTGAAGCAGATCGTTGCCAGCGAGGTCGCGACGGCCATCTTCGCCGTGTATTGCGGGGGGTAGCCGCGCGAGTGCAGGATGATGGTCATGGCCGGCACCAGCACCATGGCCCCGCCGATCCCCAGCAGGCCGGCGATGAAACCCACTGCCAGACCCAGCACGAGGAGTTCGAGAATGAGTTGCGGATCGAGCAGCATCGACTTTTTGTGCGCGCCCATGGCGGGCGCCGTTGCTGCTGATTGTCGCAGCGCGCGAGGAGCGCGCCGCCGACCGGAGAATAGGTGTCTGCAAGTGCCACCGGACCGGCATCCTGAACCGGGGTTCAGGTGGGCGAGGTCAGCTTGGCGTTGGGTTCGTCTGACGCGAGACGATCACGCTCACCAAGCGATTTTCCAAGCCCGGGCTCAATGAGCATTGGTTCAAGGAAATATAAAGCCCGGCACGCACTGCAGACGCTTTGCATTCTAGGCCTCGAAATCGCGGGCGGGGGGCGCTGCGCGAAATACCTTCGACCGGTGGGTGCAAAAATTATTGTCTTGACGTTGCGTGAAACAAGCCAACTGCCAGCGCGGCGCGCGGCGAACGATCAGATAAGGCGGCCGTCGTCGCCCAGTGCGCGGTCCAGCCGCAGCAGCAAGTTGCCCAGGCGGGGATCGTCGGCTTCATGGCCATTGGCCGCTGCGTGT
>JAQGMT010000375.1 GCA_028292185.1 Ramlibacter sp.
GGTCGCGATTGACCTTCGATCCCGCCAGGGTGGTGAGGCCTTCGATGTCGAACAGGTTCTTGACGGCGTAAGGAAGTCCGGCGAGCGGTGGCAGCACTTCTCCGCGGGCGCGTTTGGCATCGATGGCGTCGGCCTCGGCCCGCGCACGCTCGAACGTCCTTTCAGTGAAAGCGTTGACGTGTGCGTCGGTGGCTTCGATGCGCTCGATGGCCGCACTCAGCACCTCGCGGGCGCTGGCCTCGCCGGTCGCCACCTGGCGCAGGATGAAGGCGGCCGTGCTCATTCGGTTCCCTTGGGATCCATCGCCATGGGGAAAGGAGCCGGCCGATAGATCTCCGCCAGTTCCACTTCAGGCCCCAAGTCGACGTCACCGAGCAAGCGCGCCAGGGCCGCGGTTCGCGCGAGATGCTCGGCGACACTGCGCGCAGCCTCTTGGTCGAGCGGAAGGTCAAGTGCCGCGGCGGCGGCGGTCACATACACGAGGGCTTGGCTTGCGTCCATCACTCCCCCTAGCGGCGCACTTCGCGCTGGAAAATTTCCAGGCTGCGCTTCTTCGCGCGGATGAAACTGGCTTCCGACAAGGTTTCCACGGTCCGCGGGCGCGCATCGCCGTACGGCAGAATTTCCGCAACCTTGGTCGGGCGCTTGGTGAGCAGCAGCACCTGGTCGGCCAAGTACACCGCCTCTTCGAGATCGTGCGAAACCAGCAGCATGGTGGTGCCGGTCTCGAGAAACACCTGCTGCAGCTTTTCGCGGATGAACAGGGTCATCTCGAAGTCCAGCGCCGAGAAGGGTTCGTCCAGGAACAGGACCTCCGGATGGTTGGCCAGGGCCCGCATGATCGATGCCGTTTGCTGCTGCCCGCCGGAGAGCTCGTAGGGATAACGGCGCAGGTCGAACTTCACGTCGAACGAGGCGACCAGCTCCTGCATGCGCCGGTCCACTTCGGCCTTTGAGCGGCCTTCCAGCTTGAGCGGATAGGCGATGTTGTCGATGGTGCGCATCCAGGGGAACAGCGCCTCGCGGTAGTTCTGGAACACGTAGCCGATCTTGGTGTCGCGCAGCGACTTGCCGTCGAACAGGATCTCTCCTGAATCGAGCGGGACCAGCCCGGCGATCATGTTGATCAGGGTTGACTTGCCGCAGCCGTTGGGCCCGAACACGGACACGATCTTGTGCTTGGGAATGTCGAGGTCGAAGTTCTCGTACAGCGGCCAGCCGGCGAAGTATTTGGTCAGCCCGCGGATGGTGATGTGGGTGCCCGCCGGCCCGGGCTTGAACTCGGGCACCGGCACGTCGGCGTAGGCGTCGATGGGGGCGGCAAGAACGGCGTTCATCTTCCGCTCCAGTGCACGATGCGGCGCTCGGCCACCAGGAACAGCACGTTGAGCGCGTAACCAAGTCCGCCCGCCGAGAGGATCGCCGCGTACATGGTCTTCACGTTCAACACCTGCTGGGCGTCGATGATCCGATGGCCCAGCCCGCTTTCCGAGCCGATGAACATTTCCGCGACGATCACGATGACCAGCGCCATCGAGACGGCCGAACGCAATCCGACGAATGAAGGCTGCAGGCTTTCCCATATCAGCACGTCGCGGAAGGTCTGCCAGCGCGACGCCCCCATCACCTTGGCGGCCATGACGCGCTGCTTGCGCGCGTTGATCACCCCATAGGCGCTGTTGAACACGACGATGAGGAAGGCGCCGAACGCGGCGATCGCGACCTTGTTGACGTCCGAGACGCCGAAGATCAGCAGAAACAGCGGGATCAGTGCGGAGGAAGGAGTCGAGCGAAAGAAATCGATCAGGAATTCGACGCTGCGATACGCCTTCTCATTGCTTCCCAGCACCACGCCCAGCGGCATGCCGATCACCGCCCCGATGGCGAAGGCCTGCACCGTTCGCTTCACGGTGACCGCGAAGTCCAGCAGCAAGGGGCCACCCATGAGGCCGCTGACAAGCGCTGCGATCGTGTCGGCCGGCGAGGGCAGCAGGATGGCGCGAATGAACCCGAACCTGACCACCAGGTCCCAGGCGATGAACAGGAGCAAGGGCCCCAGGAACGGCAACAGGCGGCCCCACGAAGGCGCAGGACGGACCAGCACGGCGCCGGCCGCGGGCGCCGCCCAGGGCCCGCTGGCAGTAGAGGTGGGCGTCAACATCCTCTCACCCCTTGTAGATCATGGTGTCCACCATCAGGCGCGAGGGAAAGATGCCCTTGTCGGAGAACAGGTCGAAGAACTTCTGGAAGTGGCCGATGTCCTTGGGGGTGAATTCGTTGTAGAGCGTGTAGGCCGCGAGCGGCACTTCGGACGTCAGCGGCCCTTCGATGGCGGTGTAGCCCTTCAAGTATTGGCGGGCATCCGCGGGGTTGCTGCGAACCAGCGCGATGCCCTTCGCGTAGGCCGCGACAAACTTCTTCGTTTCGGCTGGATATTTCTGCACGAATTCGGACTTCAGCGATGCCGCGCCGCCGAACCACGGCGCCATCGCATCGCCCAGGATGTATTTGGAAATGACGCCTGCTTCGAGCACGCGGGTGGTGCCGTTCAGGCGGCCGATGGTGCCGGTCGGCTCGAGTGTGTACACCGCGTCCACCTGGCCCGCGGCCAGGGCGCCCACGTGCTGGCTGATCGGCAGCTCGATCACACTGGCCCCGGTGGCGCCGGCGCGCTCCAGCACCGTCTTGGCGAGCGTCACGTTCTGGATGCCTGGGCCGGAGCCGACCTTCTTGCCTTTCAGTTCCGCGATCGACTTGGCCGTGCTGGCTGTGGGCACCAGGAACTCGTCGAGCACATGTTGCAGGTTGCTCGGGTTGGAAGCGAAGATCTTGAAGGTGCCGGGCGCGGCGATTTCACCGACGGCGATGTTGGCTGAGCCGGTGCCGTTGGCGCTGCCGTCGCAGCGTCCGGCCAGCATGGCCTCCATGATCTGCTGTGCGGCGGCGAACTTGATCGCCTCCACGTCGAGGCCGGCCTCCTTGAAGTAACCTTTTTCCACTGCCGCATAAAAAGGCAAGCCCGCGGCAATGGGCCAGTAGCCGATGCGGATCTTGGGCCCGGCCTGGGCGCGCACGTGCGGCGCGCCCAGCACCGCCAATGCGGCGCCCGCTTGCAGGAGCGCACGGCGGGAAAGTGGGGCCTTCGGCGCTCGGGTGAAACTACGGGTCATGGGAACTCCTGCTAGAAAGTGGATTGGAACGATTGGGGTGGTACTGTTCTTTCTGCAGTGACGCGAGATACGCGCGCCAGCCGCCGAAGTGCGAGATGTCCGTGGGTCAGGCCGGCCGCGTGGTGATCGCGCTGCCCGAGCCGCGCCAGTTGCAGGTCGCTGCCGCAGCGCCCGGTCAGCGCAATGCCGAAAGGCAGGCCGTCCGGCCGGATCGAGCGATTGGATATCGCAGCTTGCACCATCTCAGGGCATCCCGTCTTGTATCCAAGACGAAACGCAAGGGCCATGCCAAGCGCGCGCGCCGCCGCCCGGGCATCAGCGCGGCGCGATCAGCCGGCGCTTTTCAGGTGCCACGCCCTGGGGCGTGTGAAGGCCTGGATGCCGTAGGTGGACAAGGTGAGGCCCACACCGGAATCACCGAAGCCGCTCCAGGGCAGCCGCGGGCTGACGCGATCGCAGCAATTCCAGTACAGGCTGCCGGCGTTCACTCGCGACAGCACTGCCTGGGCCCGCTCGCCGTTGGGTGTATAGACCCCGGCGGTGAGCCCGTAGCGCGTGTCGTTCATCAGGCGCACGGCTTCTTCGTCGCTTGCGACCTTCTGGATGCCGATGATGGGGCCGAAGCTTTCTTCCCGCATCAGCGCCATGCCGTGGTGCACGTCACTGAACACGGTGGGCGCGTACCAATTGCCGGGCCCCGGCAGGCGTTGTCCGCCGGTGAGTAGCCGCGCGCCTTTGGCCTTGGCGTCGGCCACTTGCGCGTCCAGCACCTCGAGCTGGGCGGCGCGGGTGAGGGGGCCGATGTAGGTGTCCTGGCTCATCGGGTCGCCGGTCTTGAAGCCTTTTACGGTCGCGACGAATGCGGCGACGAAGCCATCGTGGATCTTCTCGTGCACATAGATGCGCTCCACCGAGCAGCAGCTCTGGCCGGTGTTGTACATCGCTCCGTCCGCCAGCGACGCCGCCGCGGCTGCGGGGTCGGCGTCGTCGCAGACATAGGTCGGGTCCTTGCCGCCCAGCTCGAGTTGCAGCTTCATGAAGCGCGAGCCGACGGTCTGCGCGATGCGTGCGCCGGTGGCGTGCGACCCGGTGAAGAACAGGCCATCGAGCTTTTCTTCGAGCAACGCGGCGCCGACCGCGCCGGCCCCAACCAGCGGCACGAACACGTCTTCCGGTACGCCGGCCTCGTGCAGCAGGCGCGCGATCTCCAGGCCGGTGAGCGTGGCGAATTCAGAAGGTTTGTAGAGGACCGCGTTGCCGGTCAGCAGCGCCGGCACGATCACGTTGCAGCCGACGAACCAGGGATAGTTCCAGGCCGAGATGTTGCCGACCACGCCCAACGGCAGATGCTCGATGCGCTCGTTCATGCCCGGCTCGTCGTACACCGTCTCCACCGCGGTCACCGGCTCGACCATCGCCACGAAGAAATCCAGCCGCGCCAACAGGCCGTTCAACTCGTTGCGCGACATCTTGATCGGCTTGCCGGTTTCGCGCGTCATCGTGGCAGCCAAAGACTCGAGGTCGCGCACCACGCCCTGGTGGAATCGGGCTATGCAGGCCTTGCGCTGCGCCAGCGGCCGCGCCGCCCAGCCCGGCTGCGCCAAGCGCGCCCGCACCGCCTTGCCAGAGACAGAAGCCGCATCGTCGGCTGCGACCTCGGCAATCTTCTCGTCATTGGCCGGGTTGTGAATGATCAATGACGTCATGCGGCCTGCGTCGGGTTGCCCTGCTTCTGCTGTTTCACCGCCGTCGCGGCCGCCAGGAAGTCCGCAAGCAAAGCGGCGTCGTCAATCGTGGCCGAACCCGGTTGATGGAACTCGGGATGCCACTGCACGGCGGCGACATAGGACTTGTCGGGATCGCTGCGGCGAATCGCCTCGATCACGCCGTCCTCGTTGCTGGTGGCTTCCACGCCGAAACCGGCGGCCAGGTCCTTGATGCCCTGGTGGTGGATGCTGTTGACCTTCACGCGCGAAGCGCCGGGGTACAGGCGGGCGAGCGCGGAACCGGGATGAATGTCGATGGTGTGGAAGTTGCCATCGTAGGTGACCGCATCGCGATGGACCAGGGCGCCGGGTCGCTGGGTCTGGATGTCCTGGTACAGCGTGCCGCCATACGCGACATTGAGCAACTGCAGTCCGCGGCAGACGCCGAACACCGGCTTGCCGTGACGCTCGAAAGCCGCCACCAGGTCCATTTCGTATTCGTCGCGGATCTTGTCGCCGGACCAGCGCTCCTGCAAAGGCTGCTCGCCATAGCTCAGCGGCGAAACGTCGGCGCCGCCGTGCAGCACCAGCCCGTCCAGCCATTGCGCGTAGTGGTCCAGCGTGACGTCGCCGCGCTGGGTGGCGCCGGTCGGGCTGGGAATCATCACGGCCAGCGCGCCGGTGGACATCACCCAATGCGCGATCGACTGTTCGAGGTACTGCAAGGTCTTGCCGGTGAACAGCGCGCGGCTCGGGTCCGCGTGCATGAAACAGGCGGAGATGCCGATCTTCAGGCGGGTGCTCGCACTCATCTCACATCGCCTCCTCGAACAGGCGCTGGAAATCGGCGGCCGTGCAGGGGCGCGGATTGGTCTGGTGGCAGATGTCCGCAATCGCGATCTCCACCAGGCGTGGGATCTGCTCGCGCTTGACGCCGTGCTCCCGCAGCTTTCCGGTGATGCCGACCCGCGCCTTCAAGGCGGCAAGCCAGGGCACGAACTCCTGGCCGCCGCCTTGCACCTTGCACACATGCGCCAGCTCTTCGAACTTCTCCGGCGCGGCCTGGTAGTTCCAGGCCAGCACGGTGTCGATCATCAGCGCGTTGGCCAGCCCGTGGTGCAAGTCGCACACCGCGCCCAGGGCGTGGGCACAGGAATGCACCGCGCCCAGGTCTTTCTGGAAGGCAATGGCGCCCATCATCGACGCCATCATCATGTCGCTGCGCGCCTGCAGGTTGGCAGGATCATGCACCGCGGTGCGCAGTGCCGCGGCGGCGATGCGCGTGCCCTCCAGCGCGATGCCGTCGCACAGCGGGTGGTAGGAGGGCGACAGATAGCTCTCGATGTTGTGCGTCAGCGCGTCCATGCCCGTGGCGGCGGTGATGTGCGCGGGCAGCCCGAGCGTCAGTTCCGGATCCGCAAAGACGATCTGCGCCATGATCTCGGCGCTGAAGACGATGCGCTTCAGGTGCGTTGCGTCTTCGCTGATCACCGCCGAACGGCCCACTTCGGAGCCCGTGCCCGCGGTGGTCGGCATCGCGACGAAATACGGCAAGGGCTTGTCGATCGCCCGCACCTGTGGATGGTCCCACGCGTACTCGATGATGTCGCCTTGGTGCGTGGCGGCCAGCCCGACGACCTTGGCCACGTCGAGGGCGGCGCCACCGCCGAAGCCGATCACGCAGTCGGCGCGATGCGCCTTGAAGGCGTCGGCGCCGGCCATCACCTGGCTCGCCGCCGGATTGCCGAACACGCCCGCGAACACTGCAACTTCAAGTCCGCCGAGGTGGCTCTTGAATTCCTTCAGCACCGGCAATGCGCCCAGCGCCTTGTCGGTGACGATGAGGGGGCGTTGCAACCCCTTCTTGCCCAGGTGTTCACGGACTTCCTTGCGCGCGCCGGGCCCGAAGCGGATGGAGGTGGGAAACGCAAAACTGCTGATGGTCATGAGGGGAAGTTCGATTGCAGGCGTGCGCCCTTATCAGATTATTTCGAAATAGCGCTTCAATTCCCAGTCGGTCACGCCATCGAGCCACTGGCGCCATTCCCAATCGCGGGTGGCCGCGAAGTGTTCGACAAAGGTGTCGCCCAGAAAATCCCGCGCGATCTTCGAGTTGCTGAAGTTGCGGGTGGTTTCCATCAAGGTGCGCGGCGCGGCGGGGATGTTCTCGGCGCCCTGGTTGGTGCCGGTGATGGGCGGCGTCGTCAGCTTCAGGCCCTTTTCGACGCCGTACAGTCCCGCCGCAATCAGCGCGGCCATGGCGAGATAGGGGTTCACGTCGGCGCCCGGGCAACGCGTTTCCAGCCGCGTGGATTTCACGCCGCCCGCGATCACGCGGAAGCTGGCCGTGCGATTGTCGATGCCCCAGGTCGGCTTGACCGGGGCCCAGAATCCTTCCACCAGCCGCTTGTAGCTGTTGATGGTGGGCCAGAACATCGGCGCGAATTCCATCAGGCATTGCACCTGGCCGGCGACGTAGCTCTCGAACAGGCGGCTCATGCGCCTGGGGCTCTTGGCGTCGTAGAACTGGTTGGTCTTGCCGTCCGACAGGCTCTGGTGGATGTGGCCGCTACAACCCGGCAAGTGCGCGTTCCACTTGGCCATGAAGCTGGGCATGATGCCGAAGCGCGCGCCGATTTCCTTCGCCCCCGTCTTGAACAGGATCGCGCGATCGGCGTGCTCGAGGGCCTCGCAAAAACCAAGCGCCGCTTCGTACACGCCGGGGCCGGTTTCCGTGTGCAGGCCCTCGATCGGCACGCGAAACGCCAGCATCTCGTCCATAAGCGCATTGAAGAACTCGCGGTTCTGGTTCACCCGCAGCAGGGAGTAGCCGAACATGCCCGGCGTCAGGTTCTCGGGGTCCACGCCTTTCTTGGCGGCCCAGCTCTGCGGCGTTTCGCGAAAGTTGAACCACTCGTACTCCATGCCCGTCATCACCTGGAAGCCCAGTTTCTCGGCGCGCTTGAGCACTCGCTTCAAGGTCTGGCGCGGGCACACCGGGTAGGGAGTGCCATCCGCATTGATGAACTCACCCAGGAAGAAATCGATGCCGCCATCCCAGGGCACTTGCCGGTGGGTGCCCAGATCCAGCCGCGCCAGCGCGTCCGGAAATCCGTGCTGCCAGCCCGTGACCTGCGCATTGTCGTAAGGGGTGTCGGTGCAATCCCAGCCGAACACCACGTCGCAAAAACCGAATCCCCCACCGGGCCCCTGCTCGGCCGCGCCCTCGAACTTGTCCTTGTGCAAATATTTGCCGCGCAACACGCCGTCGATGTCGCTGCACGCGACCTTGACCTTGTCGGCGCCGGATTTGCGAATCGCGGCGAGGGCGGGGTGGATTTTTGCAGTGGCCATTGGGCGGGGCTCTCCTGGGTGATTGCGTGCGGGCCCTGGTACAGCCTACGCGAAAACGCCAAAGCTGTGTATGGGATGATGGCCGCATGACGCTTACCTGGACGGTGGCGGCGGCGGTGCTGTTCGGCGCACTGCTGCATGCCAGCTGGAACGCCCTGGTCAAGTCCAGCAGCGACAAGGCACTGGACACCGCGCTCATCCATTTGCTCGGTTCGCTGGTAGCCATCCCCGCTGCATTGATCCTCGGATGGCCCGCATCTGCCGCCTGGCCTTTCATCATGGCCTCGGTGGTGATCCACATCGCCTATTACACCGCCCTGACCGGGGCCTACCGGCATGGCGACCTGGGCCTGACGTATCCCTTGATGCGCGGCACCGCGCCTTTGCTGGTGGCGCTGTCGGTGGCGATCACCGTGGGCGAAACCCTCTCGGCCTGGTCGTGGGCGGGGGTGCTGGCGGTGAGTTGCGGCGTGCTGGCGCTCGGCCTATCGCGCCATGCGCTGGATTCGCCGCGTGCCGTCGGCTTCGCATTGGCCAACGCGGTGATCATCGCCGCCTACACGGTGGTCGATGCCTTGGGCGCTCGCGCCAGCGGCCATCCGGTGCAATACGTGGCGGCCTTGTTCGTGCTCGATGGTTGGCCGTTCGCGTTGATCGTGCTGTCGCGCCGCGGCGCGGCAGCAGCGTGGCCTTATGCGCGCCGGCGCTGGCCGGTCGCGCTCCTGGGCGCGGCGGCCTCGCTGGCTTCGTATGGCATTGCGTTGTGGGCGATGACACGTGCCCCGGTTGCCACCGTGGCGGCACTGCGCGAAACGTCGGTGGTGTTCGCGGTGCTGCTCGGAAGCTGGTTGCTCAAGGAGACGCTCAGTTTGCGCCGGCTGGTCGCCATCGCGGCGATCGCGGCCGGCGTGATGGCTTTGCGGATGGGCTAAGAGCTCAGCCCGCGCGGTCTTCCCTGGGCGGCGCCGAGTAGCTGTCCGCCGAAGGCTCGTCGCCGTGCGTGGCCGCCGGAATGCTGCTGTCCGTGAAGTCGTCGAGGCGGCTTTGCAGCATCTTGCGTTGCAAGGACCGACCCAGCTCCTTGGTGTAGTAAGCCACCTCGAACTCCTGTCGAGCAGCTTTGCGGTCGGTGTCGGTCGGTGCCATCGCGCCAGAATAGCCAGCGACCACCCAAGCGCTGTAGGACGGGGCGCACTCTCGAGCTCGGACAAGTTCCTGCGCTTGTGCCCGGCGCGCCACGTCTGGCTTAACATGCAATCTCTTTCTTGGCGGAAGGAGTCTCGCGATGCCCACCCCTGCTGCGGATATCGCCGCACTTCGCACCTTGGCCCTGGTCGGCCCTGCAACGGCGGGCAAGACCAGCCTGGTGGAGGCGCTGTTGTGGAAGGCGGGCGCGCTGGGCGCACCGGGCAGTGTCGAACGCGGGTCCACCGTCGGCGACCACGATCAGCTCGAGCGCCGCGCCCAGCGCTCGCTGAATTCCTCGCTGGTTCACTTTCGCCATCGCGGGGTGCAGGCGCATGTGATCGACACGCCGGGCGCGCCGGATTTTCTCGGCCAGTCCCTGCCCGCGCTTGAAGCCGTGGAGACCGCCGCGGTGGTGATCAGCGCCACTGCGGGCGTCGAACCCATGGCGGTGCGCATGATGCGGTGGGCGGCCCAGCGCGAACGCGACCGCCTGATCATCGTCAACAAGATCGACGCGCAAGGCGTGAACCTGCAGGCGCTGGTGGAGCAGATTCAGGCGGAGTTCGGGCGCGAATGCCTGCCGCTGAACCTGCCGGCCGAGCGCGGTGCGCGCGTGGTGGACTGCTTCTACAACATGGCGGCCGACAGCCCCGCCACCGATTTCTCGTCGGTCGCCCAGGCCCACCGTGCGCTGGTGGAACAAGTGGTGGAGGTCGACGCCGACTTCGTCGAACGCTATCTGAACGATGGCGACGTCGACCCGCAGGAATTGCATGCGCCACTGGAGCAGGCCCTGCGCGAAGGGCACCTGATCCCGATCTGTTTCGTCTCCGCCCGCACCGGCGCCGGGGTGCCCGAGCTGCTGGACGTGATCGCGCGGCTGCTGCCCAATCCGGCCGAAAGCAACCCGCCGCAATTCCTCAAGGGCGAAGGCGCCCAGGCGCAAGCGCTCAGCGCCCAGCCCGACCCGAAACTCCACGTGCTGGCTCATGTATTCAAGATCACCCAGGACTCGTACGTGGGCAAGATGGGCGTACTGCGAGTCCACCAAGGGACGCTCACCGCCGGCAGCCAGCTGTATGTCGGCGACGCACGACGGCCGTTCAAGGTGGGTCATCTGTTCACGCTGCAAGGCAAGGAGTTCACCGAGATCGCGCACGCGTTGCCGGGCGACCTGTGCGCCATCGCCAAGGTGGAGGAACTGCACTTCGATGCCGTGCTGCACGACGCGCCGGAAGACGATCACATCCATCTGAAGCCGCTGGACTTCCCGGTGCCGGTACACGGCCTGGCGATCGAGCCGAAGCGCCGCGGGGATGAGCAACGCCTGCACGACATCCTGCAAAAGCTGGTGAGCGAGGACCCGTGCCTGCGGCTCGAACACGTTGCGGCAACCAACGAAAGCGTGGTGTATGGCCTGGGCGAGCTGCACCTGCGCACGCTGCTCGATCGGCTGACCGATGTGCACCGCTGCGAAGTCACCACGCGTCCGCCGCGCATCGCCTATCGCGAGACGATCACCGCGCCCGCCGAGGGGCACCACCGGCACAAGAAGCAGACCGGCGGCGCCGGCCAGTTCGGCGAAGTGTTTCTGCGGGTCGAGCCTTTGCCGCGTGGCGCGGGCTTCGAATTCGTCGACCAGGTCAAGGGCGGCGCGATCCCGTACAACTTCATGCCGGCCGTGGAGAAAGGCGTGCGCCAGGCGCTGGAGCAAGGCGTCGTGGCCGGATACCCGGTGGTCGACCTGCGCGTGGTCGTCTACGACGGCAAGCACCACACGGTGGACAGCAAGGAGATCGCGTTCATCCAGGCCGGCAAAAGAGCCCTGCAGGCGGCGGTGCAAGCCGCGCGTCCCAGCGTGCTGGAGCCCATCGTGAATGTGGAGATCGCCGCGCCCGAACAGCACGTGGGCGACATTACCGGTGACCTGGCGTCGCGTCGCGGCCAGGTGAGCGGCACGGCGTCGGCGCCGGGAGGGCTGGCCGTGTTGGCGCAGGCGCCGCTGTCGGAGCTGTCGAGCTACCAGTCGCGCCTGAATTCACTCACCGGCGGCCAAGGGCGGTACACGCTGGCGTTCAGCCACTATGAGCCGGTGCCGCCGCCCGTACAGGCCCAACTGGCATCGCACTTCCGTGTGAGGGACGAGGCCTGACGAGTGAAGGCGGCGCGATCCCGGATTGCGCAGCGGCTTACGCAGGCTTGGCCGCTTCGCCCAAAGTGCGGCGGACCTCGGCCAGTTCCATGCCGTACATCTCGGCGAAATCGTCGAGGCTCTTGCCGCTGGCCTCGAACGCGCGCTTGAGCGCTTCGCGCTTGGCCGCCTGCTGCGCCAACTCGCCGAACGCGTCGTCCAGGGCCGAGAGCGCGGCGGGATCCTGCGTGGACACGCGCGCCATGTAGTCCTCTCGCGCGAGCCCACTGGCTTCGATCGCTTTCACCAGCCGCGAACGCAGCCAGGGGCGCAGATCTTCCTTGGAGCGCGCCTGCCGCCGGCGGAACACCTCCATGATGGCGTGATGCACATGCTCCGGCGCCACGTCTTCCACGGGCACCGCATTCAGGTCGTGCCGCTGGGCCCCGGAAGCGACGCTCTCCAGGTAGCGCGTGGAACGGGCGTGCACGCCCAGCGCGGCTTTCAGTTCGTCCTTGGTGAACTCCCCGGGATGCAGGGCCATGAGCTCCTGGAACACGCCCAGCTTCAGCGGCAGGAAGCGCGCGCCGAACATCTTCGGGTAGAGCTGGAACAGGCGCTCGAGGATCTGGTGCGGCGGCCGCCCCGACTGCGGTTTCGATTTCGGAATGGATTCGGTGGTGGAGGTGTCGTTCATCGGCAAGCGCAAAAAGGCAAGCCCCGACTGTAATGCGCTTCCCGGGGCAAAATTGCAGGATGAAAATCGAAAAAGACACGGTGGTCACCTTGCGCTACAAGGTGGCGGACGCCAACGGCAAGCTCATCGAGGAAAGCCGCGAGCCGATGGTCTACCTGCACGGCGGCTACGACAACACGCTGCCGAAGATCGAAGCCGCGCTGGACGGGCGCGAGCCTGGCTACGAGGTGAACCTGCAGCTGAAGCCCGAAGACGCGTTCGGCGTGCGCGATGAATCGCTGACGCGCAGCATCCCCAAGAAGGAATTTCCGCCCGGCGTGAAGGTGGGCGGCCAGCTCGAAGGCACCACCGATGACGGCCAGCCCCATGTCTTCCATGTGATGAAGATCAAGGGCGACACGGTGCTGCTCGACGGCAATCACCCGCTGGCCGGCAAGGAGCTGCGTTTTCATCTGAAGGTGACCGGCGTGCGTGCCGCCACCGCCGAGGAAATCCAACATCGCCACGTGCACGGCGCCCACGGCCATCAGCACTGAGGCGCCGCCATCGTCCTGCGGGTGAGCCGATGTGTTGCGCGGTGCGCCTCTTTGCAGAAGGCCTCGCGCCCCCATCTGGGACCGACAGTCAACCTGAAGATCGAAGGACCTGATGAGCAAAAGCCCCGTACTGAATGTGAAACCGCTCGGCTTCCCCTGGGAAACCGCCGATCCCTTCCTGTTCTGCGCCTACCACGATGACGCCTATCCGCAAGGCAATGGCGCGATGGGCCCGCGCGACTCGCTGGCCGGACGCAACATCGGCCAGGACTTCAGCCGCCAGGGGGGCTGGAGCATGTACCACGGCGACACGGTGCCGGGCTTTCCCGCGCATCCGCATCGCGGCTTCGAAACCGTGACGATCGTGCGCAAGGGCTTGATCGACCATTCGGACTCGCTCGGCGCCACCGCCCGTTTCGGCCAAGGCGACGCGCAGTGGCTCACCGCCGGAGCGGGAGTGGTGCACTCGGAAATGTTTCCGCTGCTCGAGACCGAGCAGGCCAATCCGCTGGAGCTGTTCCAGATCTGGTTGAACCTGCCGGCCCGCAACAAGATGGTGCCGCCGCACTTCACGATGTTCTGGCGCGACGCCATTCCGCGGCGGGTCGCCACGGACGACGCAGGGCGAGTCACTGAAGTCTCCACCGTCGCAGGCCAGCTCGCGGGAGCCGGCCAGCCGCTGCCGCCACCGCCCGACTCCTGGGCCGCGCACGCCGAGTCCGACGTCGCGATCTGGACCCTTCGCATGGCGCCGGGCGCGCGCTGGACCTTGCCTGCCGCAAGCGGCGAGGGGACGCGCCGTCACCTCTACTTCTTCAAGGG
>JAQGMT010000411.1 GCA_028292185.1 Ramlibacter sp.
CCTGCTTCGCTCACTCGAACACCACGCCGGCCAGGCGCACCGCCTCGGTCACCTTCGGCGCTTCCACTTTCATCAGCGCCGCAAACTCCGCCGGGCTGCTGGGATAAGGATCGGCGGCGGCCTCGAACAAGGTGCGTTTCATTTCGGGGCTGGCCAATGCTTTCCTGATCTCCGCGCCCAGCCGGCCCACCACCGGCGCCGGCATTCCCTTGGGCCCCAGCACGCCCAGGTAGATCACCAGGTCCAGCGGCACGCCGGCTTCGCGCAAGGTCGGCACGTCGGGCGCGGCGCTTACGCGCTTGGGCGAGGTGACGGCCAGCGCATGCACCCTGCCGCCCTTCATCTGGCTGATGGCGGGCGGCATGGTTGCGAAGGTGTACGCCACTTCGCCTGAGATCACCGCCGTGGTGGCCGGTGCGCCACCTTTGTAGGGCGCGTGCACGGCTTGCGTGCCGGTGAGCTTCTTGAACGACTCGCCCGCCAGGTGCGTGATGGCGCCGGCGCCGGACGACGCATAGGCAATCTGGTCGGGCTTGGCCTTGGCCAGCGCCGTGAGCCCTTTCACGTCGGTCACACCCGAGGCCACGCTGGAAATCAGCATCAGCGGCGTCGAGGCCACCAGGCTCACCATCGAGAAATCATTCCACGAGTCGTAGCGCAGGCTCTTGTAGGCCGCGGCATTGATCGCGTGGCTGATCATGTCCTGGAACAAGAGCGTGTAGCCATCGGGCGCTGCCCCGGCCACGTAAGCGGCAGCGATGGTGGTGGCCGCGCCCGGCTTGTTGTCGACGATCACGGTCTGGCCCATCTGCACGGTCAGGCGCGCAGCGAGCGCGCGCGCCATCACATCGGAGATGCCGCCCGGCGTGAAGCCCACCACCATCGTGATGGGCCGCGTCGGGTACGCGGGCGTTTGCGCGGCCGCAGGTGCCGCGGCGCAGACCGCGCAGATCAGCGCGGCCCAGAGGCCGCGGTAGCGTGTGTTCATTGAAGTGTCCATTTACTGAGGTTGATTAAATTTGTATGCCGAAGAATCTGCGCAAGAAATGTGCCGTGCGCCGCGTCAGACGCTGCGCACCTCGTCAGGGGCGAAGCGCCAGTTGCCGGTGACCGCCTGGCCCACACGCAAAAGCTGATTCTCGCCGGACAGCACGATGGCGTTCATGCCGAACGTCACCGCGCCGTTCACCACGGGATTGGCGCGATAGCTTTGCAAAGCAGCCGACACGTGCGGCCGCACTTCGGCGGTGGCCGGGTCGATATCGGGAACGGGGCAGCGGGCGCAGGGCTTCACCGGCCGCAGCTGCACCTCCTCCCCCGCCGCGACGCTGATGATATCCAGCCGGTCTTCGTCCTGCGCTTCCAGCCCTGCCAGCACGATGTTCGGCCGGAACCGCTCGATGCCCACCGCGGCGTGGCCCTGCCCGGCCAGCCGCCGGTTCAGTTCATCGAGCGATCCTTCACTGAGCACCATCAACGGAAATGCGTCCTGGAATTGATTGGGCACCTGGCGTCCGCCGGTCCATGAGGTGCTCGACAGGCGCTGGTGTTCGGGATCGAAGCGTACCAGTCGCAGCGGCTGCCCGAGGAAATCGGTGAACCACTGCGCGGCCACCGCGCCCATGTCGTACGCCGGCACCTCGTCGTCCCACACTCGCACGTTCATCGGCTCCTCGACCGAATCGATCGAAAGGTGCAAGGCCAGCATGCCGGGCGCGCGCAGCACCACTTCATGGTGCTTCAGCTGCACCCGCACCAGCGCCATGCGCGGCAACTCGCGCTGGGTCACGAATTCGCCTGTGGCATCCACCACCATCCAGGCGCGGTCGAGATCCAGGCCGGTGTCGGTCAGCAGTGCTTCCGTCAATTCCACGCCGGCGCACGACTTGACCGGATAGACGAACAGGCGGGCGATGCGGGTGGCGACGTCGGGCATGGATGAACTCGTATCAGGCAAGAATGACGCCGGCTTTGGGCCGGGCGGACCCTGCGATTGTGCCGCCTCCTACAATCCCTTCCATGGCGCCCGCCCTCGACGTATGTATCCGCGGCGCCGGCATCGTGGGCCGGACGCTGGCGCTGTTGCTGGCGCGCGAGCGCCTGCGTGTCGGCTTGGTGCACCAAAGCGCGCCCGTCGGCGGCGCGGCCAGCGACGTGCGGGCCTACGCGCTGAACGCGGCCTCCAGGAATTTGCTGGAATCCGTCCGCGCCTGGCCCGACGCCGAACATGCCACGCCGGTGATGGGCATGCAGGTGCATGGCGACGAGGGCGGCGAAGTGTGCTTCCAGCCGCAAGCCCCTTACGCGCCCGCCCTCGCCTGGATCGTGGACGTACAGGCCCTGCAAGACCGGCTGGCCGACGCGCTGCGCTACCAATCGGTGGAGTCCCTGGACGCTGCCCAGCCGGCTGCGCTGACCGTCGTGTGCGAAGGCAAGGCCAGCGCCACCCGGGCCGAGTTCGGCGTTGAATTCGAAGTGGTGCCCTACCGGCAACGGGCGATCGCCGTGCGCCTCAACTGTGAAATGCCGCACGGACACGTCGCGCGCCAGTGGTTTGCCGGCGGTGAAATCCTGGCATTTCTGCCGCTGGGGGGGGCCGCCCCGGAAGCGGGCAGGAACTCGGTGGCCGTGGTCTGGTCAGTGGAAGAGCAGCGCGCGCCCGACTTGCTGGCCTGCGACGCCGCGGCTTTCGAGGCGCAACTCGAGGCGGCGAGCCACCGCGCCCTGGGCAAACTGA
>JAQGMT010000416.1 GCA_028292185.1 Ramlibacter sp.
TGAACCGGATCAATCGAAACATCGGCAGCAGCAGGCACGACTACGCGGTGAGCCTGGACTCGATCCGCCACAACCTGCACAGCAGCTGGGGCATCGACAGCGATCCCTTCGCCGTCAATCAGCTGGGTCACCCGTACCAGGGCTCGATGTACTACGGCTTCGCGCGTTCCGCCGGCTTCGATTTCTGGCCTTCCATGGGGTATGCCTTCGCGGGCAGCGCCGCCTGGGAAATTGCGGGCGAAAACACACCGCCGTCGCGCAATGACCAGATCGCCACGGGCATAGGCGGGAGCTTCCTGGGCGAGTCGCTGTTTCGCATGGCCAGCCTGTTGCTGGAAAAGGGCGGGGGCATGCCGCCGTTCTGGCGCGAGGCCGCGGCGGCCGTGATATCGCCATCGACCGGGTTCAACCGGCTGGTGATGGGCCGGCGGCTGGACACGATCTTCGCCAGCCGCGATCCGGCCTACTACAGCCAGGCCCAGGTGGGCGTGATGGGCACCACCGACGACCGGCAGGCCTCGCGCTCCGGCCTGAAGCGCTACGAGGCGCGCGCCGATTTCTCCCTCGATTACGGCATGCCCGGCAAGGAAGGCTACCGCTACACGCGCCCGTTCGATTATTTTTCGTTCCAGGCCAGCGTGTCGAGCGCGAACACCTTCGAAAACGTGATGACCCACGGGCTGCTGCTCGGTAAGGACTACGAGGCAGGCAAGAACTTCCGGGGCATCTGGGGCCTGTATGGCAGCTACATCTACATCTCGCCGCAAACCTTCCGCATTTCCACGACGGCGCTATCGCTGGGCACCACCGGTCAATGGCGGGCCAACGATTCCGTCGTCGTGCAAGGCACGGCGTCCGCGGGCGTGGGCTATGCCGCCGTGGGTGCGGTGAACAGTGGCAGCGATCGCGACTACCACTACGGCGTCACGCCGCAGGCCTTGCTGGCGCTGCGCGTGATCTTCGGCGACCGTTCCTCGCTCGACCTCACCGCGCGCGAGTTCTTCGTCAGCCGCGAAGGCGGCACCGGGCGTGGCGGGCACGACAACCTCGCCCGAGCCGATATTTCCTACACCTGGCGCATCCAGAAACAGCATGCCGTCAGCGTGAAGTACCTGTGGAACCACCGCAATGCGACCTTTCCCGATCTCTCCAATCGGACGCAAACGCGCAGCACCATCGGCCTCTTCTACACCCTGCTGGGCCAGGACCATTTCGGCCGCGTGGACTGGAAGTAAGCCCGCAGCGGGCGTTCCTGGCTACAGCGGCAGGCCGACGTAGTTTTCGGCCAGCGCCGTCGACGCGGCGCGCGAGCTGACCAGGTAATCCAGCTCCGCTTCCTGCAGTTTCTGCCCAATGTCGCCGGCGTCCGGGAATTTGTGCATCAGCGACGTGAACCACCATGAGAAGCGCTCGGCCTTCCACACCCGCGCGAGACACTTGCGTGAGTAATCGTCGATGCCCCTGTCGCTCTTGTGCCGGTAATGCTCGATCAAGGCCGCGGAGAGGTATTTCACATCCGTCGCGGCCAGGTTAAGGCCTTTCGCACCCGTGGGCGGCACGATGTGCGCAGCGTCGCCGGCCAGGAACAGCCGCCCGAAGCGCATCGGCTCGGCGACGAAGCTTCGCAGTGGCGCGATGCTCTTTTCGATGGAAGGGCCGGTGACGAGGTGCTCGCGGGCCTCGACGTCCAGGCGCCTGCGCAGTTCGTCCCAGAACGCGGCGTCGGACCAGGCTTCGGCTTTCTCCTGCAGCGGCACCTGCACGTAATACCGGCTGCGCGTCGGGCTGCGCATCGAGCACAGTGCGAAGCCGCGCCCGGTGTTCGCGTAAATCAGTTCGTGCGAGACCGGCGGCACGTCGGCCAGCACGCCGAGCCAGCCGAAGGGATAGTCCTTGGTGTACGTCTTCAACGCGCTGGCGGGAACGCTGGCCCGGCTGGCGCCGTGATAGCCGTCGCAGCCGGCAATGAAGTCGCACTCGATCTCATGGGCCTTGCCGTCTTGCACGCAGCTCACCTTCGGCCTGGCGCCATCGAAGTCGTGCAGCTTGACCGTGTCGCCGGTCTCGTAGAAGGTGGCGAGGCCTTGGACCTTGCGCGCATCCATCAGGTCGTGCGTGACCTCGGTCTGTCCGTACACCATGACGCTCTTGCCGCCGGAGAGGTCGTGCAGGTCGATGCGATGGCGCGCGCCCTTGAACAGCAACTCGATGCCGTGGTGCACCAGCCCCTCGCGGTGCATACGCGCGCCCAGGCCGCATTCGTCCAGCATCTCCACCGAAACCTGCTCGAGCACGCCCGCGCGAATCCGCCCGAGCACGTACTGCGCACTCTGGCGCTCGACGATGACGTTGTCTATTCCGGCCCGGGACAGCAACTGGCCGAGCAGCAGGCCCGAAGGGCCCGCGCCGATGATGGCGACCTGGGTGCGCATGCGAACGTCCGTTCTCTCAGCCATACCGGCTTATACGATGTTGACATTAATTAACAACAATATAGTCGTTTGCTCGTGCAGGCTTCCTCCCCACAATCGCCTTTTGCCCGAACTTCAAGGACGAACCATGGCTACCCTGCGACTGGGCGACATCGCCCCCGACTTCGTTCAAGACTCCACCGAGGGCCAAATCCGCTTCCACGAGTGGGCGGGTAACTCCTGGGTCGTGCTGTTTTCGCACCCGGCCGACTTCACCCCGGTCTGTACCACCGAACTGGGCAAGACCGCGGCGCTCGCCTCTGAATTCGCCAAGCGGGGCGTGAAGCCGATCGCCGTCAGCGTCGACCCCATCGAGTCGCACAGCGGATGGATCAAGGACATCAACGAAACCCAGAACACCACGGTCAACTTCCCCATCCTGGCCGACGCCGACCGGAAAGTGGCGACGCTGTACGACATGATCCATCCCAACTCGCTGGCCAACGCCACGGTGCGCAGCGTGTTCATCATCGATCCCAAGAAAGCGATTCGCGCAACCTTGACCTATCCGGCATCGACCGGCCGCAACTTCGACGAGATACTGCGGGTGATCGATTCGCTGCAGCTCACCGACAACTACAAGGTGGCGACCCCGGTGAACTGGAAGGACGGCGACGACTGCGTGATCATTCCCAGCATCCAGGACCCGGCCGAACTGGCCCAGCGCTTTCCCAAGGGCTTCAGGGCCGTGCGCCCGTATTTGCGCCTGACACCCCAACCCAATAAAACCTGACGGACAAACGGGCCCCATGGGCCTGGGACTGCAACATATGAATATCAAGGTCAAGCTTTTCCTTGCCGGCCTGGCGCTCGCCGCCAGCGGTGTCGCGTCGGCCCAGCAGACGCTGCTGAATGTTTCGTACGACGTTGCGCGCGAGTTCTACAAGGACATCAACGCCGCCTTCGTGCCGTACTACAAGAAGACCACCGGCAAGGACGTGAAGATCGAGCAGTCGCATGCCGGCTCCAGTGCCCAGGCGCGGGCCGTCGCCGATGGCCTGGACGCCGACGTGGTGACCATGAACACCACCACCGACATCGAATTCCTGGCCGACAAGGGCATCGTCGCCAAGGACTGGACCAAGCGCTTTCCGGACAATGCCTCGCCGACCACGTCCACGATGTTGTTCCTGGTGCGCAAGGGCAATCCCAAGGGCATCAAGGACTGGGACGACCTGGTCAAGCCCGGCGTGCAGGTGATCGTGGTGAATCCGAAGACCGGCGGCAACGGCCGCTATGCGTACCTGGCGGCGCTGGGCTACCTGAAAAAGAAGGGCAACACCGACGCCCAGGCCCAGGAGTTCCTCGCCAAGCTATATAAGAACGTGCCGGTGCTGGCGCGCGGCGGGCGCGACGCGACCACTGCTTTCCTGCAGCGCAATACCGGCGACGTGCTGATCACTTTCGAATCCGAAGTGGAGTCTGTGAACAAGGAGTTCGGCGCCAACAAGGTCGACGTCGTGTATCCCTCGATCAGCATCATCGCGGAGAACCCCGTCGCGGTGGTCGAGCGTAC
>JAQGMT010000448.1 GCA_028292185.1 Ramlibacter sp.
ACGCCGGAGCAGCTCGGCGCCGCCACGCGCACCCAGCTCGCGCGTTACGGCCAGTTGATCAAGCAAAACGGCATCACCGCCGAGTGAGCCCCGCGAGCAGCGCCGTGAGATGAGCGATCGCAAGACAGCCATCGTCACGGGCGCGGGCACCGGAGTGGGCGCGGCCACGGCGCTGTTGCTCGCGCAGCGCGGCTACAACCTGCTGGTCAATTATTCGAAGAGTGAAAAGGAGGCGATGCAATCGCAAGCCGCCTGCGAGCAGGCCGGCGCGGACACGCTGCTGCTGCGCGGCGATGTGGCGCAGGACGCCGATTGCAAGGCAATGGTGCAGGCCGCGATGAAGCGCTGGAAGCGCATCGATGCACTCGTCAACAACGCCGGCATTTCGCTGTTCGGCCAGGCCTCCTCCTGGGATGCGCTGGACGCGCAGGCCTTCCAGCACATCTTCGGCGTCAATGCCATCGGCACGTTCCAGATGGTGCGAGCCTGCGTCGCCCACCTCAAGGCGGTGCGGGGCTGCATCGTCAACGTGTCTTCGATCGCGGGTTCGCTGGGCATCGGCTCGTCGATTCCCTACGTCGCCTCCAAGGGGGCGGTGAACGCCATGACGCTGCACCTGGCGCGGACGCTGGCCCCGGAGATCCGCGTCAACGCGGTGTGTCCGGGCCTCGTCACGTCGCGCTGGTTCATCGACGGCATCGGGCAGGAGGGCTACGACAAGCTCAAGGCGGCGGTCGAGCGCAGCGCTCCACTGGGCCGCGCCAGCACGCCCGAGGACGTGGCCGATGCGATCGTGTGGCTGGTCGACGGCGCACGCACCACCACCGGCGAGCTCGTGCACCTCGATGGCGGCATGCACCTGGGCTCGCGGCAAGCCGCGGTGCAGGTTCCAACCCAACGTTAAGGCGGCGGCATGCTCACCCTTCACGGTTCGTCGCATTCGAATTACTACAACAAGGTCAAGCTCGCCTTGCTGGAAAAAGGCGTGCCCTTCGAGGAGGTCCACGCCGCCACCCACAGTTCGGACGAAGCGATCCTCAGCGCGTCGCCTCTGGGCAAGATTCCGTTCATCAAGACGCCGCGCGGCGGCCTGTGCGAGAGCCAGCCCATCCTCGAGTGGATCGAGGCGACCTGGCCCGAACCGGCGCTGCTGCCGGCCGAACCCTTTGCCGCGGCCAAGGTGCGCGAGCTCACGACCTTTCTCGACTGGCACCTGGAAATGACGGCTCGACAGTTGTACGGCCCGGCATTCTTCGGCGCGGCGCCCCTGAGCGAAGGCGATGCGGCGCGCATTCGCGCGCAACTGGTGGACAACATCGCCGCATTCAAGCGCCTGGCCCGGTTCTCGCCGTATGTGGCCGGGGACAGTTTCAGCCAGGCCGATTGCGCCGCATTCAATCACCTGCCCTTGGTGGCGATGGCCAGCAAGGCCGTGTACGGGGAAGACCTGCTGCAAGCGGCCGGCATCGATCACCGCAGCTACGTCCGGTACGTCGCCCAACGGCCTGCGGCCCAGAAAGTGGTGGCCGATCGAAAAGCTGCGCAGGCGAAGCTTTAGTTCCCGCTTTGCAGGCGGGGCACCAGGGAATGCGGTGCGGGTTCCGTGCAGGAATCCACGAAAAGGCCTGCCGGAGAAAGGGACTTTGAAGCAGCTCTGAACTTCCAAGGCGTAAGGTCGGTCTGTCCTGCTTTCCGTAAGAAAGTGACTACATGACCTATCGTCATTGTCCTGCTGATCCAGCTGTGCTTCGTCCGCGGAGTGCAGATCGCTCCGCGCGCACCCGCTGATGGGCGCCCTCTCGAAGCTCGCTTTTGCGGGCGCCTGCCTGACGGTCGTGGCCCTGGAAGGCCTCGCCGTGGCCGGCTGGCAAGGCTGGCGTCCTGCTCCCAGTGCGGCGGCATCGCCTGCCAACGAGGTGCCCCTTGCCGTTGCTGCTTTGGCGCCGGCGCTGAGCGACGCGCCGGCCGCTCCCGCGCCGCTGGCCGCAGTGCCGCAGCCGCGCGAGCAGTACTACGCCGAACTGCGCCACCGCATCCACTGGGTCCCGACGCGAATGGGCGACGAGACCCTGGCCACACCGGACGCGCCTTCGAGAATGCTGCTGGTCAAGTCGGCGGCGCAACAAGCCGGGCTCGAGGACGTGGGGCTCGGATTCAAGGACGTGTACGGCCTCATCAGCGCCGAGACTTCCTGGATTCCGCGCACCGGCGCCAGCAAGGATGGCACACCGAACCTGGGCATCGCGCAGTTCGAGCCGGCGACGGCGCGCTCGCTGGGTGTGCGCAATCCGGATGACCCCGTCGAGTCTGTGCACATTGCGGCCTTGCACATGAAAGCGGCTGCGCTGTGGAGCCAGGAGCGCATCGCGGGCCTGAAGCTCGATGCGGCCGAGCGGGCGCAACGCTTGCGCGAAGGGGTCTCGATCTACTACAACCTCTCGAGCCGCGGCCGCTCCGCATGGAACGGGAGCAACACGCGCAAGCTGCCGCGCGAAACGCAGCTGCACATCTACAACTCCCGCCTGGGTGCGCGCGAGGCCGACCAATTGGAAGCCGGACTGCGGCCCAGCGACGAGCGCTCGCGCGAGACGACGGCGATGATGCTGACGGCGAGCAACAGCCTGCGCTAGCGGATCGCCTGGTTGTAGAAGCTGGGATCGTAGTATTTGGCCGGATCGGCCAGCGTCTTTTTCGGCTCCGCGTATTTCGAGCGCAGCTGCAACACGGTGCGCACCCCTTGCAGGTCGATCTGCGCCTTCTTCTGGAACCCGTCGCTCGGCGACAGCAGCACGGCATACGAGGTGAGCGCCGCCTGCTCATTCATCTGCGGCAGGTTCTTGCGGAAGATCGCGATCGCCTCGGCCTTGTTCGCCGGGTCGTACAACCAGTCCACCGCCTGCACGAAGGCGCGGGTGTAGCCCACCACCGCATCGCGATGGGTGTCGGCCCAGGCCTTGCGAGCGCCGCCGACCAGGCCCTGATAGGCGCCCAGCACCTTGGTCGCATCGCCCAGGCGATGGAAACCGCGCGCCTCGGCCTGCACTTCGAACGGCGACAGCAGCAGAGTCGCCTCGTGCTCTTTCTTCATCAGTGCATCGAAGCGCTGCAGCACGCCACCGGCACGCACCACCTTGTAGTCCTTATCGAGCTGCAGGCCGGCGCGCTCCATCATCTCGAACGCGACGAACGCATAGCCGGTGGTGCGCGCATCGACGGAAAGCGTCTTGCCTTTCATCTTGGCGTAGCTGTCGACTTCCGGCACCGACTCCAGGCGCAGGAAGCCGTTGTCGCTGCCCATGAAGGCAAACAGGTCCGGGCCCGGCACCGGCTCCTCGCCCTGGTTCTCGCG